>JAWXUN010000254.1:0-2667 GCA_044426425.1 Clostridia bacterium
GTCAATTCTTCTCTCAATTATGTCAAGGTCAGACAAAATAAGTTCGATATCAATTGTTTCAATATCCCTTGCAGGGTCAATACTTCCCTCTACGTGAATGATGTCATCGTTTTCAAAACAGCGGACAACGTGAACAATCGCATCAACTTCCCTTATATTAGAAAGGAATTTATTTCCAAGCCCCTCTCCTTTTGACGCACCTTTAACCAAACCAGCTATATCTACAAATTCAATCGTTGCCGGAGTAAATTTGTCTGGCTCATACATATCAGCGAGTCTGTCAAGCCTTTCGTCTGGCACTGCAACAACGCCAACATTTGGCTCTATTGTGCAAAATGGATAGTTAGCAGATTGAGCACCTGCATCTGTGATTGCGTTAAAAAGTGTGCTTTTTCCAACATTTGGAAGTCCAACGATACCTAGTTTCATTTTGTAAATTCCTTTTCTAATAAATTATTGCTATATAAATATATGTGACCACAGGTCAATGATAAATTAACTTAAAATTCATATCCGAACATCTTATTCAAAAAGCCAACACTCAAATCAACCCATTTTCTGTTGTCGCTATGTTGTGCGTTGACCTCATTTGTGCAAACAGACATTCCGTGTCCACCTGTTGGGAATATATGTATCTCGAATTGAATTTTGTTTTCGTTCAAAGCATCAGCAAATGCCAAAGCGTTTTTCACTGGCACAACTGTGTCCTCGTAAGTATGCCAAATAAAGCTTGGAGCAGTGTCTTTTGTAACTCTTTTTTCTAGTGTGAAAAAGTCATAAAATTCGTCAATCTCTTCTCCCTGAACAATCATAACTGGTGATTGTTCGGTAAAGCAAGAGTTACAAATTGCAGGATAACCCAAAACAACAGCATTCGGTTTGTTTAAACCGCCTTTGTTATCAAAGTATTTCAAAAATGTTTCATTATTCCACAAAGTAGCAATAGAACCGGCTAAATGCCCACCAGCAGAGAAACCACAAACAGCAATTTGCTCTGGTTCGCAATTCCACTCTTTAGCATTTTCACGAATTTTCATTATTGTTGAACTAACTTCTTTAAGTGGATTAAAATTACTCGCATTTTCTTTTAGAGAATATATCAGTAAAAAAACATTATATCCTTTTGATAGATATTCAAAAACAACAGGGTCGGATTCTCTTTGTGAGCAGAATTGATATCCGCCACCTGGGCAAACAATAACACTTGGATATTCTTTTCTGTATCCGTTCATCTCGTCAATAGCATCGTGCAAATAAGCTGTAACAACAGCCTCTGTTCCCTCATAAGGAACAAAATCAAACATTCTCATAACATCCTCCAAAAAAAATTTTAGTTATACACAAATCTCTAAAAAACTACACTTATACAAATTAGATTTTTATAGCTTTGCTTTTTTAGAGCTTGTATATACTATATAATATCACGAAAAACAAATTAAATCAAGATAGTTTTGATTTAATTTATAATTCAAGAATTTTTCAGAAAAAATAATATACATAAAATCTTTTAAAAGCATAGAAATATTACACTTAAAACTAAGCGATTGTTATATTATCTTTTTTAGATTATTAAATATCCGATATCACTTGTTTATTTTGCTATCTAATTAGTTTCAACTCTAAGCATCTAAGGATATTTTAGCTAAAATTGGTAATTTTTTATGATGTCACTGTGAATTTTGTGTGAAATGTTAATTTTTTCACGTATTTTTTGTAAGTATTTACAATTGATTTTTTTAGTATACTAAGATATAATATTTATAGCTTAATTTGTTACATCAATAATCTTTATATCTTTTATTTATGTAACAACAAAGTTTTAAAAAATCAAACTCTGTTTTTTTAGTTGTGTTAAAACAGAGAAAAGCAAAAAAACTAACCTTTAATAAAAAATTGTTAATCTTGGTTGCTTTTAAAAAGAAGGAGAGAAACAATGAGCAAAAAAATCAGAATAGCAAGTTTTGTGACAGCTGCTTTATTCGCACTTTCAGCATTAACAGCTTGCTCAGCACCAGCAGAAGAAGATACTTCTAGTTCTTCAGAGTCATCTGTTGTAATCGACACAGAAACAAACATGGACGGTGACGTTCAACTTAGCGAACCAGGCGAATTTCCAATCGTAATCGGTGACCCAGTTGAGCTATCAGTTTTCACAGCTTATGGTCTTGACCAATGCACAAAATTTGATTCTGCAGATAATAGCTGTACTGCTTATATCGAGGATCTACTAAACGTTAGCTTCACATGGACTGTAGTTTCTGCAGCTGACAAAACAGCAAAACTTAACCTTTTATTCCAAAGTAATTCTTATGAAGATATGATCTTCAGCACACAATGGGATTCAGCTACTACATATTCTTATGGTACACAAGGTTACTTAATCGACCTTACCCCATATCTTGAAGCAGATTCATACTACTATCAACAAATG
The DNA here is from genome assembly GCA_044426425.1 of Clostridia bacterium. Classification (GTDB taxonomy): domain Bacteria; phylum Bacillota; class Clostridia; order Oscillospirales; family Acutalibacteraceae; genus SIG603. Next base: position 2,432 of record JAWXUN010000254.1, read on the forward strand.
ATCGACGGTATGATTGAACAAGGTTACAACGAGCAAGTTCACTGGGATTCATTAACAATGCCAAACGGCGAAGTTTATACTTATGGAACAGCAAACGGAACAAGCCACACACAATACACAACAAGAATGTGGGTTTACGAGCCTTGGCTTGATACACTAGGTCTTGAAATGCCAACAACAGCAGACGAGTTCTATGATATGCTTGTTGCTATGAGAGATGGCGACCCTAATGGAAA
>JAWXUN010000255.1:0-2649 GCA_044426425.1 Clostridia bacterium
TCAACTTGACCGCTTAACTCGTCATAAGCATCCTCGAGCTCTTCAACTGATAAACATAAATCGTCAAGAAGTTCAACCATAGCGTTGATAACTTTAACTTCTTTGCTGCTTTGGTCTAACTCTAAACCATCTACTAAACCTTTGAGATATGCTGCTCTTTCTGAATTTGTCATAACTATTCGCTCCTTTTATAATGTAATATAATTTAAAGAATTATGCTCTACCCATGTAGTCGCCAGTTCTTGTGTCGATTTGGATTAACTCGCCCTCTTCGATAAATAGTGGAACTTTAACCTCTGCACCTGTTTCTAGAACAGCTGGTTTTGTAGCATTAGTTGCAGTGTCACCTTTGAAGCCTGGGTCAGTTTCTGTAACTTGTAAATCAACAAAGTTTGGTGGTTCAACGCCGAAAACATTCTCTTTGTAAGAAAGAACTTTACATTCCATGTTCTCTTTAACAAATTTGAAATTATCGCCTAGAACAGATGTGCTGATTGGTTGTTGCTCGTAAGTTTCTAAGTCCATGAAGTAGTATAAATCTCCATCGCTGTATAGATATTCCATTGATTTTCTTTCAATGTGAGCAACTGGGTATTTGTCATTTGGGTTGAAAGTTCTTTCAACAACTGAACCTGTGATTACGTTTCTGATTTTTGTTCTAACAAAAGCAGCACCTTTGCCAGGTTTAACGTGTTGGAACTCTATAATTGAAACGACGTTTCCGTCCATTTCAAATGTTACGCCATTTCTAAAATCGCCTGCTGTTACCATAAATAATTGCCTCCAATAAACATTCTTTTTCTAATATATATATATTCTATAATATTCTATAAGTTTTTTCAAGTTAAATTTAAAAATTTTTAAATTTATTTATAAAATAATTAAATTCTTTGGTGATTTTGTCAGAATTTCGTGCCCGTTTTCTGTAACAAGTACCAAATCTTCAATTCTAACACCATATTTTCCAGCTAGATAAATGCCTGGTTCGTTTGTCATGAGCATTCCAGCTTTCAAAATTGTTTTGTCTAGTTTGCTAAAACGTGGCATCTCGTGAATTTCAAAACCGAGGCTGTGACCAAGTCCATGACCAAAAGCATCAGGGTATTTTGCATCAATAATATCTCTTGCGACTTTGTCAACCTCGTTGCAAACCGCACCTGCTTTGATACACTTCATAGCTTCTGATTGAGCGGTTAAAACTGTTTCGTAAATATCTTTTTGTTCGTCATTAACAGAGGAAACAGCAACAGTTCTTGTCATGTCTGAATGGTAGCCGTCAACAACACAACCTGTGTCCATTGTGATAAAATCGCCTTTTTGGATTTTTGTATCACCTGGCACACCGTGGCATTGTGAGGAGTTTGTGCCTGTTACAACGATAAGGTCGAAAGCAACACCCTCTGCACCATTTTTTCTCATGAAAAATTCTATATCTAAAGCGATTTCTTTTTCAGTTACACCCTCTTTTATTCTTCCGAGAATATACGTGAAAGCCTCGTCAGTTAATCTTTGAGCTTCTCTTGTGCTTTTGATAGCGTCGCTGTCTTTGATAGCACGAATGCTGTTTATAACACCGCCAAGGGCGTTGCCGTAGAGAGGCTTTGCATCAAAGCTTGTAAACAAGTTCTCGAACTTTTTGAATTGGGCATGAGAAATTTCTTCATTCTCTAAATGAATTTTTTTAATGCCGTGTTTTTTGATTAAATCGCCAAGTGTGTCCGCCATTTTGCTAAACAGAACGACTGTTACATTTTTTGATTTAATTTTAGCAGCCTCTGCATATCTGAAATCAACCAACAAATAAGCTTCTTCTTTTGTTATAAAAACAAAACCGTCTGATGACGGAAAACTTGTAAAATAGCGTTGATTTACTCTTGAAGTGATAAGAACGGCCTCGTCTTCTCCGTCTTTTAAAAGAGAATTAATTAATTTTTCTACTGGATTTATCATCTTATTCATCTCCTTTATAGAATGGAAAATTTTTTCTTATTCCACGTTCAAAATATCTTCTGGTTTTTATGATTATCCCAGTTTCTAGCTCAACTGGTTCAACCAAAATTGATTTCATCCGAGCTAAGTTTCCGCCGAGAATATCTGTATAAATTTGGTCGCCAATAATAACGCAATCTCTTTTTCTTAGACCGAGAATTTTAGCCGCTTTGTTAAATCCTGTTGGCAGTGGCTTGATTGCAAAACTGACAAAAGGTAGGGAATACCTTTTTGCGACACTGCTAACTCTTTTTTTGAAATTGTTAGAAACAATGTAGACCTTGTAGCCGGCTTTTTCTGCATTTCTGACCCATTCTATTGCACCCTTAAGCGGTTTTTTGTCACGGTAAGAACACAGAGTGTTATCGACATCTAAGAAAATTGCCTTGACCTCTAGTTTGCCCAAAATATCCAGACTAATATCCGTAATTTTTTCAAAACGAAAATTTGGTTTAAAAATAATTTTAGGCCTCCTTTGATTGAACTGATTAAAAGTGAATTTGAAAAAAATGTATTTATAACAAAAAAATCCGTTAGGATTTTATATAAATTCTTCACTTTTTACTCTTTGCCTTTTTGTAAATTTTTACGCATAAATATTAGATAGGGGAGGAAAATTTCCTCCCCTATAAAATGCGATTACTTAAATTTACGTTTACG
>JAWXUN010000256.1:0-2639 GCA_044426425.1 Clostridia bacterium
ATCCAAGAGAAAACCCTCGTAATTATCTGCCATGTCGCAGGACTTTAGCAGTGAGAACAAAAGTTTTGGATTGTCCAAATAAAAACTTTTAATTTCCTTTTTTTCTCCGAGAATTTTTTTAGCCATAACATCGCCATGAGTAATTGTATGTAAATTTAGTTTTTCTGCATTTTCTTTTGAACAAAGAATTGTTTTTGGCGAAATTATCTTGATAAATTCAAGATTTACATTGCCACTTATTGTGAGATTGTCACCCCAAAGGCAATAAGAAGAATTGTCGCCATTCCAAAAAAACGCAGTATTTTTTATTTCTTTATAAGCATTATAAGTTGCAATTATTTTGCAAGAATACACATCGCCAAAGTTTTTGGGATTATTTGTTAACAAAATTTTTTCCATAGTTAAAATAATAGGACGGCTCTCGCCGTCCCTGTCTTATTTATCCAGCTGTAAAAAACATAATGATGTTTATAACAATTACAACTACAAAGAACATAACAGCTACAAACTTTGTTACTCGAGCTAGCAGTGCGTCCATTGTTCTCGCTTGATTTTTAGATAAGAAAGTATCAGCACCACCGCTGATTGAACCAAGGTTCTTTTGACTTCCCTCTTGCAATAAAACGATAGCAATTAATGCAATTGAAAATACTATTAAAATAATTCCGAATAAAACTTCTACAAAACCCATTTTGTGTGCCTCCAAAAATAATTTAGGTATATTTATAGCTGCTAAAAACAACCATAAAAGATAAAAAAATGCTATATAGCTATATAAATAACTTACAAACTATTGTATCATGTTTTAAAGAATTTTGCAAGTCTATTTTATTTAAAATTAAAATATTTATTTGTTTTTACTTGATTGTGCAATATTAATTGAGATGAAAGAGATATAATTAACAATCATTATCAATTGTTGTGAACTCATAATACTTTGCTCGCTGTCCCAAACTAATTTCTATCTATTGAAATTACGCCTTTGATTTTCATGAGTTTTTCTATAACAGAATTTAGGTGCTCGAGTCCGTTGATTGTTATACTTGTGGTGATTAGGGCATTTTCGCTGTTTTTTATTTCTCGTGAGTTTAGCGAATGTATGTTCAACCTCATGTTAGAAAGTTGAACGGTTACATCTGCCAAAAGTCCTGTTCTGTCTGTTGCCAAAATGTGTAGAGTAGACTTAAATTCTTCTTTGACGTTTCCTTGCCATCTTGCCGATACCCAGCGTTCTGGTTCTGGCGAAAGCCTTGTGTCTTTTGGGATATTAGAGCAAGAGCGTTTGTGGATTGAAACACCAAAACCCCTTGTGACAAAGCCGATGATGTCGTCACCTGGCAATGGATTACAACATTTAGAAAACTTGATTAAACAGCCGTCAATCTCATCTACAATAACGCCACCAACTGCATTTTTTGTAGTTGGTTTTGTTGTGATAACGCTGATTGGTGTGTGAATTTTTGCGAGTCTTATGGACTCGTCACGGATACGTGGGAGTATTTTCCAAAGCTGAATACCGCCGTATCCTATTGCTGCATACATATCATCTATTGTGTTACAGCTATATTTTTTGCCGACAGAGTCCATGATATATGTGTTGAGTTCTTCGGAAATAACGATATTATTTCTCTTGCACTCTTTTTCAAACTCACTTTTTCCTGTTAAAATATTTTCATCTCTTTTTTCTTTTTTAAACCATGTTCTTATTTTGTTCCTAGCTTCGCTTGTTCTAACAATTGTCAGCCAATCTCTGTTAGGCCCTCTAGTCACTTCTTTTGTTGTGACAATCTCAATAATTTCACCAGTCTTAACTTTGTAGTCTATTGGAACAATTCTTTTGTCAACCATTGCACCAATCATTCTGTTTCCGACAGCGCTGTGAATTGCATAGGCAAAGTCGATAACATTAGAGCCAAGTGGAAGAGAGATAACGTCGCCTTTTGGTGTGAAAACAAAAATCTCTTCAGGCACAAGGTCGGTCTTGATAGAGCTGATGATTTCGGTGACATCACTGCTGTTTTCTTGTGTTTCAAGAATTTGTCTAATCCAAAGAAGTTGTTTCTCTAGTGAACTATCTTCAGACTTAGCATCGTTAATTCCAAGCTTATATTTCCAGTGTGCTGCGATACCGAGTTCAGCTGTGTTATGCATATCCCATGTTCTAATTTGAATTTCAAAAGGAACAGTTTTTTTGCCGATAACTGTTGTGTGCAAGCTTTGGTACATATTTGGTTTTGGCGTGGATATATAGTCTTTAAATCTATTTGGCAAAGGTTTGAACATATCATGCACAACACCCAAAACATTATAGCAATCAGTGATTGTGTCCGTGATAACCCTTAGGGCAAAAAGGTCATAAATCTCGTCGAAAGATTTTCCGTGAATAAACATTTTGCGATATATTCCGTTCACGCTTTTAACACGACCCTCAATGTGAACTTTTGGCAGGATTTGGCAGAGTCTTTCTGTGATTTCTGCCTTTGTGTCAGCGATAAATTTTTCTCTTGTTTCAACCTTACTCTCTAGCTTTTCAAGAATTTCGTTATAGGCAATTGGGTCTAAATATTTAAGAGAAGTATCCTCCATATATTCTTTAACGCCACGCATACCAAGTCTGTGGGCGATAGGGGCATAAACCT
>JAWXUN010000018.1:0-14463 GCA_044426425.1 Clostridia bacterium
GTGTAAACACTGTCCGTTTAACTCTGTTATAACTTTTTTTGGCCCATAGACAGCGTCACCAGCAACTGGAAAACCCATTTTTGCCATGTGCACTCTGATTTGGTGTGTTCTTCCTGTTTCAAGCTTTAGGGACAAAAAGGTAAAGCCTTTAAATCTCTCTATAACTTTGTAGTGTGTAACTGCATTTCTTGCTGAGGCACTGCCATACAAAACAGCCATTTGCTTTCTGTCTTTTGGATTTCTCCCAATCGGTGCATCTATCATGCCCTCGTCTGTTTTTACATTTCCATAAACAACCGCACGATATTCTCTTTTAAAACTATGCTCTTTTATTTGCTCTGCCAAAAGATTGTGTGCAAAATCGTTTTTTGCAACGATTATAACACCGCTTGTGTCCTTGTCAATTCGGTGAACTATACCAGGGCGAATTTTTCCGTTAACGCCAGAAAGACTGTCCTTTGCGTGGTACAAAAGGGCATTGACTAGCGTTCCTGTATAATTTCCGACTGCTGGGTGAACAACCATTCCCTTTGCCTTGTTAACAACAATTAAATCGTCGTCTTCATAGACTATATCAAGCGGAATATTCTCTGGTTCGGCATCTATCTCTACTGGCTCTGGCAAAGTTATCTCTATTTTGTCGCCAATTTTTGTAACATAACTTTTTGAAACATTTTTTTCGCAAACAAAAACAAATTTGTCTTTAATTAAATTTTGTGCCTTTGCTCTGCTAGTCTCATCGACTTTCAGAGAAATCAGCTTATCTAGCCTTTCGCAAGACTCTGCAAAAAACTCAATTTTCTCCACTTTTTTCACTCACTTCTTCAAGTTTTTTATCTTTTTCATAATAAAAAATATAATAAATAATAAAAGAAATTGCACCGGTCACAACAAGGCAATCGGCAAAATTGAATATATATGGGAAAAACAAAACGTGGATATAGTCAATTACATAAGAAAATACAAAACGGTCTATTAAATTTCCTAAACCGCCAGCTACTACGGCAATTGCTGCATAATATGAAAAAAAGTTGTGTTTTTCATGTTTGAAGAACAGATAGATTATCACAGCAGAAATAACAATTGTTGCAATAATAAAAAACCATCCAAAATCTTGGAGTATTCCAAATGAAGCACCAGTGTTTTCGATGTAATTAAACTCTAAAAAGTTTGGTATTATTGTGATTTTTCCAATTGGTTTAAGTTGAGTGACAACTAACATTTTAAGCAGTTGGTCAACAGCCGTCAATGCAGCTATTATTATTAATGATATTACTTTCAAAATTTTTTCTCCAATAAGTTGAATAAAACAAAGTGCGGACTTAAGCAAAAGCGAAGAGTGAAAAGCTTTTCACTTTTTTCACTCTTCACTTTTTTTAAGATCCAAAGCTTTGCATTTTATATTTTGTTAAACAACACAGCTTGCCGTTTAAATATTATTTGTTTTTGATGTCAACTGCTTCGCCAAACTCTAGTGTGTCAAACAATTTTTCTTTGTCTTTTTTATACACATCTGGAATATCTGTGTATGCGTCAAAATCAATAGCCTCAAAAGCTGTCTTTGCAACAACTTCTGCTGGTAGAACTCTTTTTTCAGTTTTGTTTTGTTTGCTCTCTTCTTCTCTTACTCTTCTTTTAGGCATAGCTATTGTGTCGCTAGTTGGTTTTGTTTGAGTTTTTGCAACTTCTTGTGCCAAAACTTTTGGGTCAATAGCAACAGTTTTGCTCTCTGCTGTTTGCACTGGCTTTGCAGGAACTGGCTTTGCTACTGCTGCAGTTTTTTGTGCTTGTCTGCTTTCGATAATTTTTCTTTTTTCTTCACCCTCGTAATAATCTGGGATTGACTCTATTTCGTTAAGGTGATTTTTATACATTTCAAAAAGAGATGCTTTGAACACTGTAACTTGCGATTTTGCCTCTTCAAACTCTTTTTCTTTTCCTTTTATTTTACTTTCGTATTTTACTAACAATTCTTCAGTATTTTTTCTTGCTTCTTCAATCATTCCATTTGCCTTTTTATTGGCATTTGCAACAATCTCTTCAGCTTTTGCATTTGCTTCTTTGATAGAAGTAGAACTTAATTTTTGGGCACTTAACAGAGCGTTTTTAATTCCATCTTCATCGCCTCTGTATGATTCGATTTTTTCAGCTAAAATTTTTAGCTTGCTCATCAAATCTGCATTTTTAGCAGCTAATTCACTCACTTTTGCACTCATCGCTTGGTTTTCACGAATAAGTGTTTTGAAGGATTCAGTTACTGAGTCGATAAAATCATCAACATCTTCTGGTTTGTATCCCGAAAACGAGGACTTTCTGAAACTTACATCATTAATTTCTTTTAGTGTTAACATTTTTTTATCTCCCTTATAAATATTTTTTACAATTTATTACCATTCGTTCTTTTTTGGTTAAAGGCCCAAGTTTTGAAACCAAAAACTTTCCCATTCCTCTAACCGAAATTTTATCATTTTCAGAAATTTTGTCTGAAACGCTTGTGAGTTCTTTGTAATTTCTTATTACAATTCCAGATTTTATCGCCTTAACCGCTTTTTCTCTGCTACTTTTCATCAAAAATGCAACAACGCAATCTGCTCTTTCTGAGGCTACAACGCCACTCATATCTAAAAAACTGTGAGCGTTTGGCAAACCACCATTTGTTCCCGCAAAACATTTTACTCCAACTTTTGCAATCTTGGTTATATTTGTCAAAAAGTAAGACTCTAGCTCTTTTTTTACAAAAACCACCGCCTTGCCATCTTGACACAGAATATCACCAAGACAATTTCTGTTAATCCCTAAAGACATGAACGAACCTAGAAAATCTCTGTGTGAAAGCTTATCTTCCACTCGAAAAATCAAACTTATCGCAACAATCGGAAATTCTTCGTTAAAAAGGTCGTCTTGCGTAACTGCCACAAATTTTCTTTCGGCATCACAAAAACCACCCCAAAAAATAACTTTCGCCTGTCTTTCATACTTTGAAATTTCTTTTATATATTCTAGCTCGGCTGGGTCTAAAAAACCAATAAATTTAGGCGATTTATACGAGCTTTTTACAGCATCAGAAAATCTTGCCTCAAGCATATACTTATCCATCATTTTTAGAAAAGCATTCCGCCACTTTCGTATTCATCAAGAATTTCTTCGCCTGTCATTCCAACTGTAAATGGAGTTATCATGTATGTACCAGTTGCAACTTTTGTGATTTTTCCATCTTGTGCAAAAGCAACACCACTTAAGAAATCTAGTATCCTTCTAGCTTCTGAAATATCTGTTTTTTCTACATTTAAAACAACAGCATTTTTAGACATCAAAGTTCTAGCAATTTCATTTATATCTTGTGTAAAACCTTTTGGCTTGTACACAACAACCTCTAATTGTTTTTTTGCTGAAACATTTACAACTCTGCCCTCACGGCTTCTATTATAGTCACTATTTGAACTATTTGAGTTGTAAGAAGATGATTGTGTTGATCTTCTTCTTGTTGGTGCACTTTGCTCGCTACTTGATGAGTAACTTTCTATGTCTTCACCCTCAAATTCTTGCTCTTCGTCATAATATTCATCATCATCAGGATTCCATAATTTTTGAAGCCTATCCATAATTCCTGCCATGTTAAATTCTCCTATCTACTTGCTTTTTTTCTATTTATATATTCTATTTCCAAAAAGGGCAGAGCCGACTCTTATCATTGTTGAACCGCACTCAATAGCCTCTTCGTAATCATCTGACATTCCAACTGAAAGGACATTAATGTATATATTATCTAATTTTTTTTGCATTATGTCAACATAATATTGACTTATTTGTGAAAAGTATCCAATTTTTTTTGTTTTAGACTCGCAAATTGGTGGAATACACATCAAACCTTTTATCTTAATATTGCTAAATTCTCTTGCTTGGTCAATAAATTCGTATAAGTTTTCTTTTTTCACACCACTTTTAGAATTTTCGTCGCCGATGTTCACTTCTATTAAAACGTCCATATTTTTCTTTTTTAGTTCTAAAAGTCTGGACAATTCCTTTATTTGCCTCATGTTATCAATAGAATGAATTAGGCTTACTTTGTCAACTAAATACTTGATTTTGTTTGTTTGAAGAGAACCGATAAAGTGGCAATCACAATTTTTTAGATTTATATTTTCGTATTTATCACAGAGTTCTTGAACCCTGTTTTCGCCTATTAAATTCAGTCCATTTTCTATGGCAAAATTTATTTTATCTGGGCTAACTGTTTTTGTTGCCGCCAAAATTTTAATTTCTTTTGGGTCTCTCCCTGACCTTATCGCAGCGTTTTGGACATTTTCTTCTAAGCGTTTAAAATTCTCTTTAATGTAATCATAAGATTTTTCCATCATATAAATCCAAGCCCTCCGTTATAACCTCGTCGTATAGTTCAATCGAGTCGCTCGCCACCAGTTTCGCCTTGTCATCCGTCGTTAAACTTACCCGACAAACTGCGTATCCATTGATTGTTATATCTGTAAAAATTTGGACAAATGTAACTTTTTGACCATATTTGATATACACACCTTTTACATTTTCGTAGACAACTTCGCTCTCAACACCGTTGTCGTCTGCAACTGTTTTGGTTATATCGTTAAAATGAATTGCATCTTCGTTAACCAAAACACCTGTGTATTCGTTTATAATAATTTCTGTTGTTTCGTTCCTTACTGAAACAAGTTCGTAAGTGCTGTAATTACATTTTAAAACTAAGCTATAAAGCCCAGAGTCTTGGTCTTTGTTTATAGAAACAACCGTTGCGGGAATTTCTTCTTTTGTTGCTGTTGGAACGTAAATTTCAACCGAAGTTTTACTTTCTATTTTAATTTTTTGTTGCTCGTCAATCACCGCAACAACATACCACGTAAAACCCATAGAAAGTTTGCCAAGTGCGTCGCTGTTTGACGACACAGATTGCACAGAATTTATTTCTTCAACTGTTATATCTGCTATGTTTTCGTAGTCAAAACTGTTCTCGTATCCATCAATAGTAGAGTTGAAATACCCTGCCGCAGGACTGCTTATATAACTTGTACTGCCAACGGAATTTGTCTTGAGAGCTGACTTTTCTGCCTCTAATTCTTCAATTCTAGCCGTATACGTTTCAACTTCGTCTATACCAGTTACAACATTTTTTTGGTTTAGATAATACTGCAAAGAGTCGCTTTGATTTGTCACCTCGTCGTAGTCGTTTTCTCTGATACTTGCAAGCATATTTGTCAGCGTGTTGTTAATCTGAGTGCCAACATTTTCTGCACTTGCACCTGTTGTTGAAACAAGGCTAACAATTGCCTCTAGGTTTTCTATTTCACTTTCTATCTTATCAATCATCTGCTGAACAGTTGCATCTTCTTCATTTTGATAAACATCGGCAATGTTGTCACCATTTGCAAGCCTTTCGCCGTCAACTACATTAAAACTCAGTGTTCCGACCTCGTCTGTGTCAATTATTTGTTCATTTCTAACAAACCAACCGTCAACCTCAATCGTTTCTTGCATCTCTGCGTACATTGCCGTTTCGGTTGTAACGCTGACAACATTTATCAAAAACGCTTGATATATTACATATAACATTATTAAAATTCCAATAAATGTTGCACCTAGTCGCCTTAGAACATTGTTATTAAATTTCAAATTATTTCACCACCGATAAAATTATTTATGGTTTTCTCTGTTATTTCAACCAAATTTTTCTCATCATCTATATAAACCCAGTTAATGCCTTTTTCTGATTTAAACCACGTTATTTGCCTTTTTGCATATCGTCGTGTTTCTCTTTTGATGTTTTCCGCAGCCTCTTCAAAACTTATTTCTCCTTTAAAACAAGGGAAAAGCTCTTTGTACCCTATCGCCTGTGCGGAGGTTTTTGTTTCTGTGCCAAAATATTTTTCCGCCTCTTCCACAAGTCCCATGGAGAGCATCATGTCCACTCTTTTGTTAATTCTCTCGTATAATTTTTCTCTGTCCTTAAAATTTAAACCTATCAGGCAAAAATCGTATTTTGACTCGCTTATAACAGATTGCTCCGAAAATTTTTCGCCTGTCACAAGGCAATATTCCAAGGCTCTCACTAATCTTTTTTTGTTATTTATGTGAATAATCTCACTGGCTTTTGGGTCTAACAAAACTAATTTATCAAAAAGTTCTTGTGATTTTCCTTGTTCTATTTCTTTTTCTAGCTTTTCTCTGATACTATCATCTCTGGAATTTTCTTTGAAATTAACACCGTATAAAAGCGAGCGAAGGTATAAGCCTGTGCCTCCAACTATCATTGGAATTTTGCCTTTTTCGTGTATTTCTTTGATTTTTTTATCTGCTAAACTTACATAATCTGACACAGAAAAATCTTCTGTTGGCTCTAAAAAATCAATCAGATGATGCTCTATGCCTTGCATTTCTTCTTTCGTAACTTTTGCTGTTCCGATGTTCATGCCTTTATAAATCTGCATTGAGTCGCAAGAGATAATCTCGGCATTAAATCTTTTGGCAAGCTGAACGGATAGCCCTGTTTTTCCTGATGCAGTAGGGCCAACAATGGCGATAATTTTTATTTTATTTTCCATTTTGACCCTCTTTTCTCAATTATTATTGTATTCTTCCGAATTGTTTTTCTAAATCGTATTTTTTTATAACTAAATACACTGGTCTGCCGTGTGGGCAGTACTTAATCTCTGGGTTTTCTTCTAGCCTTCTGACGAGTGCAATCATCTCTTCTTCGCTTGATTGTCTGCCACCTTTTACCGCAGCACGGCAAGCAACATTGCTATAAATCCATTCCAGATGCTCTGTTTCTAGACTCGTTTTGTTTTGTAACAAATATCTAGAAATTTCTATGATAGAAGAAACTATGTCTTGCCCAACAATGCTCAGTGGAGCTGTTCTGACAATAACTGAAGATGCTCCAAAATCTTCTATCTCAAAGCCTGCTTTTGCAAGTTTTTCTGTATTTTCTAAAACCGCTAAATGGCTTTTTTTATCTAGTGTAACTGTCACTGGCGACAACAAAACTTGTGCATACGCTGTGCTGTCTTTTTTTATTTTTTCATACAAAAGTCTTTCGTGAGCTGCGTGTTTGTCTATGTAAACTAACTTGTTTTCGTATTCAATTATTATATAAGTTTTGAAAGCTTCTCCGACAATTTTGTGGTCTGTGTATACTTTTTCTTCTACTTTTTCTTCTATTTTTTCAACTTTTTTAATTTCCAAAACAGGCTTTTCTTTCACAACAGGCTGTGGCCTATATGCATAATTATCTATTTTTGGCATTTCAATTTCTGGCTCAAAATCTATTTTTTCTTCTTTAAACACTGGCATTTTTGGCTCTGGTTTTGGTACATATTCAGTTATTTCTACCTCTTTTGTAACAAACTCAAGCGGTTTTGCCTTAACCTCTTTGCTGTCGCTAAAAAAGCTACCAAAATTTTGAGTTTGAACCGTTTTTGGTGCTACGATTTTTGTTTGCTCGTAGCTTTTTGGCTTTTCTTCAAAAATATTTGTCTTTGGCTTAAACACAAATTCTTTTGGCTTGTCGTTTTGCAGTAGTGCGGATTTAACGCTGTGATAAACAGCTGAAAAAATCGGCTTTTCGTTAACAAACCTAACCTCTAACTTTGCAGGGTGCACGTTGACATCTAGCATTGAAAAAGACATCTCGATGTGCATAACGCAAGCTGGAAATTTGCCTGTCATCACCATTCCTTTATAGGCTTCTTCCATTGCAAACATTGTTGTTTTGCTTTTGATAAAGCGTCCATTTATAAAGAAATTTTGCATATTTCTGTTTGGCCTTGTGCTCTTTGGTTCTGAAATATAGCCTGTTACCTTTATATTTTCATAAGTATAATCAATTGGGATTAAACCTTTTAAAAAATCTTTTCCAAAAACTCCATAAATAGCAGAAGAAAGTTTTGAGTCGCCAGAGGTGTACAATGTTTCTTTTTTATCTCTAATAAGCCTAAAACTGATTTCTGGGTGAGAAAGGGCGATTTTGTCTATTATGTTAGCAACAGCGTTGCCCTCGCCAACATCTTTTTTGAGGAATTTCATTCTTGCAGGTATGTTATAGAAAATGTCACGCACAACAATTGTTGTGCCGTTTGGGCAACCAGCATCTTCTATACTCTCTATTTCGCCACCGTTTATGACTATCCTTGTGCCAAGTTCTTCGTCCGCAGTTTTTGTGAGAAGTTCAACCCTTGCAACGGCAGAAATAGAAGCCAAAGCCTCACCCCTAAAACCAAGGGAGGCTATGCAGTCTAAATCGTCCTCGTTTTGAACCTTGCTTGTTGCGTGTCGCAAAAAGGCAGTTGGCACATCTTCTTTATTAATTCCACAGCCGTTGTCAGTTATTCTGATAAAACTAACTCCGCCCCTTTGTATCTCTAGGGTAATAGCACTTGCTTTTGCATCAATAGAATTTTCTACAAGTTCTTTTATGACAGATGCAGGACGCTCGACGACTTCGCCAGCAGCAATAAGTTCTGCAACTTGTTTATCTAGCACACGTATCTTTGGCATAAGTCGCCCTCCTTTTTTTATAATCTAAAAATTTCTTATTTATCAAGCATTGAACTTAATTCAAACAACACGTTCATGCACTCAATTGGTGTTAGCGTGTTAACATCTATATTTCTGATTTTTGTCATAATTGCGTTGCTGTTTGTGTCGAATGACATTTGTGGTTCTTCTGCTTTTACTTTTTTCTCTATTTTTGTTGCTGTTCCATTTTCAAGAGATAACAAAACTTCTTTCGCTCTCTCGACAACTTTGTCAGGCACTCCTGCTAGTTTTGCAACTTGAATGCCATAGCTATCATCACAGCCACCACGGACAATTCTTCTTAAAAATGTGATATCATCACCACGTTTTTTAACTGCGATATTATAATTTTTTACACCGTCAAACAAATCCTCTAGCTCAGATAGTTCGTGGTAATGAGTTGCAAAAAGAGTTTTTGCACCAACTTGTTTTGTGTTGTGAATGTGCTCTAGCACAGCCCTTGCGATACTCATTCCGTCAAAGGTTGATGTACCTCTGCCAATTTCGTCCAAAATTATAAGGCTATCTTTTGTCGCATTTTTCAAAATATCTGCCACTTCACTCATCTCAACCATAAATGTTGATTGCCCTGCTGACAAATCGTCTGATGCACCAATTCTTGTAAAAACTTGGTCTACCACACATATATCTGCTGTTGATGCTGGGACAAACGAGCCGACTTGAGCCATGATAACTATGATTGCTACCTGACGCATAAATGTGGATTTACCTGCCATGTTTGGCCCTGTTATAACTGCGACTCTGTTGCTGTGCATATCCATGTCTGTGTCGTTCGGCACAAAAGGCACAGAATTTAGGAGTAACTCAACGACAGGGTGTCTGCCGTCTTTTATATAAATATTTGAGTTTAGGTTTATGTTTGGTCTTGTGTAGTTGTTTTTCATTGCGACAAATGCAAAGGAATTTATAACATCTAACTTTGCAATTGCCTTTGCAGTTTGCTCTACTCTTGCGAGTTCTTTTGCTACTGTTTGTCTGATTTTTTCAAAGATAAGCCCCTCTAGTGCTACCGATTTTTCGTAAGCTCCCAAAATTCTTGTTTCAAGTTTTTTTAGCTCATCTGTTATGTATCTCTCGCAGTTAGCAAGCGTTTGTTTTCTTATATAATGCTCTGGAACTTGCTGTTTATATGAATTTGTAACTTCGATATAATAGCCAAAAACTCGGTTATATCCAACTTTTAGCTTTGTTATTCCTGTTTTTTCTTTCTCGGCTGTTTCAATCTCGGCAATTAAACCTTTTCCGCCGTTCATGTCTTTTTTGATTATATCAAGTTCTTCGTTATATCCTTTTTTAATCATTCCACCTTCACGAATAGAAAATGGAGGTTCTTCTTCAATCGAATTTTCGATTAAGAAATTTAAATCTTCTAGCACGTCAATTTTTTCGTAAATATCTCTTAGATAATTAGAATTTGTATTTGCTAAAATATTTTTTATTTCTGGCAGTTTAGACAGTGCATAATACAAAGAACGTAATTCTCTTGCATTTGCAGAGCCATAGACAATTCTTGTCATAATTCTTTCTATGTCATAAATTCCTGTTAATTGCTCAGAAATTTCGTCTGAAAGCATTCTGTTTTCAAAAAGTTCTTGCACAGCGTTGTGCCTTGCAGAAATTTTTACTGGATTTATCAGCGGTTGCTCCATCCATGTTCTGATTAGTCTTTTGCCCATCGCTGTTTTTGTTTTATCTAGCACCCACAAAAGCGAGCCTTTTTTCTCTCGTCCCCTAAGTGTTTCGGTGAGTTCTAGATTTTTTCTAGCAGTTGTATCAAGCTTCATAAAAGCTGATTGTGCGTAGTAATTTATCTCTGTAATTCTCTTTGTTTCGGTTTTTTGTGTGCTGTCTAAATAGGCAAAAAGTGCCACAAGAGATTGCACAATTTCTTTGTGCTCAAATATAGAAACAGAATTGAGATACTCAATATCAAAATTTTCTAGTAGTTTTTCTTGTGGATTTTGGTATACTTCTTCGTCCATGCACTCAATTAGTGCAGACAGCTTGTTTTTTATAAATTTATCTAGGTTTTTTATGTCGAAAACTTCTTCATTTATCAAAATTTCTTTTGGCATAAATCTCGAAAGTTCGTTTGTGATAAGCGTATATAATTCAGCTTTTTTCTTTACAAAAAAGTCAATGCAATGCAGTTCGCCCGTAGAAACATCGGCAAAACTAAGTGCAACAGCCTTGTCTTTTGTAAACAACGAGCATATATAGTTATTCTTTGTTTCGTCTAGCATACTGTTTTCGAGAACCGTTCCAGGAGTGATAATTCTGACAACTTCTCTTTTAACAAGTCCTTTTGCCTGTGCTGGACTCTCTGTTTGCTCGCAAATTGCAACCTTGTAGCCCTTTGCCACAAGTCTTGCTATATAATTTTCGGCACTGTGAAAAGGCACACCACACATTGGTGCTTTTTCGGCTTGTCCGCACTCTCGCCCAGTTAGAGTAAGCTCGAGCTCTTTTGAAACGAGTTCTGCATCTGCAAAAAACATCTCATAAAAATCGCCAAGTCTGAAAAAAACAAGACAGTTTGGATTTTCTTCTTTAATTTTAAAATATTGCTTCATCATCGGAGAAAAGTCCGGCATTTTGCACCTCATTAAATATTTTTGTGTTTTTATTGTAGGGGATGGGTTTCCCATCCCATAAGCTTATCGTTAAATTGCGGGCAGGGAAATCCCACCCCTACAATATAAAATTTTTATCAGTGGCAACCAGAACAAGATGAACAGTTTCCGCTACAATCTTCTGGAACATAGTCGGCTGTTTCTGGGTCTGCACCGTCTGCTGATTGAGAAATAATCGCTGTAATTCTTTGTAGTAGCTCGTCCATTTCTGTTTTAGCTGTTTCAAAAGCAATCATTTTTTCGTTATTCATAATTTGATTATAAACTGCACGAAGTTCTGTGTTAAGCTCTTGGATTTTGTCGTCATCTCTCTCTTCTTTTTGAGCCTCGTTGTTAATCATCATTCTTTTTAGGTTAAATTCGCCAATCATGCCTTGTAGCTCTGTGTCTAGCTCGCTTGTTTGTTTAGCAATATTGTAGTTTTGGTATGCCTCGTCTGCTTGAATAGCTTTGCCAAGTTGTCTTGTTAGTTCGATAATATCCATTTTTTTAGTTCTCCTTTATTTTTCCTTTTAATACAAAATTCTTTGCTTCTAATATTTCAACATCGCAGAAATTTCCTATCAGTGTGTTCTCCCCATCAAACTCTGTGATGATATTAGCCTTTGTTCTGCCGTATAGCTTGCCGTCTTTTTCTTCTTCTACCAAAAGTCTTTGAACAGTTCCAAGCATTGAGGCACATTTTTTTGCTGCAATTTTCTCTTGAACTTCTAAAAGCTCTGCGAACCACTTAGATTTTTCCTTGTGCGGAATTGGGTCTGGCATTGTTTCTGCCTTTGTGCCTTTTCTGCTAGAAAAAATGAATGTGAAAAGCGATGTATATTCCACTTCTTTTATAAGTGAAAGAGTGTCGCAAAATTCTTCATAATTTTCGCCCGGAAAGCCAACAATTATATCCGATGTAAAACTGACATCTGGCATAACTTTTTTTGCATAGTCAATTAAATCCAGATATTTTTTTCTGTCGTATTTGCGGTTCATTTCTTTTAGCACTCTGTCGTTGCCAGACTGCACAGGCAAGTGAATGTGATGACAAATATGCTTGCTGTTTGCGATAACATCAAACAGTTCTTTGTTAGCATCTTTTGGGTGCGATGTCATAAAACGTATTCTATAATCGCCCTCAATTTCATCTAATTTTTTTAGAAGTTTTGCAAAATTTATATCTTCTTCCAAATTTTTTCCATAAGAATTTACATTTTGTCCTAATAGCGTAATTTCTTTATAGCCATCTTTTACAAGTTGTTGGAACTCGTCTATAACCATTTGTGACTTACGGCTTTTTTCTCTACCTCTAACATAAGGCACAATGCAGTAAGAACAAAAATTATCGCAACCAAACATAAGCGTAACCCATGCTTTGAAATCGCCATCACGAACAGTTGGAAGTCCCTCGACAATCTCGTTTCTCTCTTCTCCACGCACAAAAACTCTTTTTGAATTTGTGATAGTATCAAACATAAGCTCTGGCAATTTGTGAATAACGTGAGTGCCAAAAACTATATTTACAAAAGGGAAAGATTTTTTAATTCTCTCGGCAACGTGCTCTTGCTCCATCATGCAACCACAAACAGCGATAATAAGCGATGGTTTTTTTCTTTTGATGTTTTTGAGTGCACCGATATTTCCAAAAACTCTGTCCTCTGCGTGTTCTCTGATTGCACAGGTGTTAAAAATTATCATATCTGCTTCTTCGGCTTTTTCTGTAAATGTAAAGCCCATTTTTGTAAGCATACCTTTGATTTTTTCGCCGTCCGCAACATTTTGCTGACAGCCATAAGTTCTGACATAGGCAACAGGGTTTGCACCAACTGCCCTAACTTTCATTATCTCTTTCAAATCAAGAGTATAAAGCTCTTGTTTTGCCAATTCTTCTTTTAATATATTATCTGCCAAAATATTACTCCTATTTATTTGTGTATTTTTTATTATTTAGTTTTGGCTATCTAAAAACCCTCTTAACTTTTTAACTATAAAAAATAATTTTGGGTTTCAAATAAAATTATACCACATTTCATTTGAATAATCAAGAAATGTGGTATAATTTATTGAAATTTACAATTTTTTAAAATTATTTTTCTCTCGCTGAAATAATCAAGCCCAAAGTTGTGAGTCCTGCACCTAAAAATGTTACAAAATTCATAGGTTCTTGCAGAATTATCGCAGATGCAATAATTGTTACAACTGGTGAAAAATATAGATAAACACTGGTTTTTATCGTACCGATTTTGTTCACGGCAAAGTTCCAAGTTGCGTATCCTATGCCAGAAGCGACAATTCCGAGATATAAAATATTCAGCCATGCTCCATTTTCTGAAAGCCTTGTGATATCCCAACTGAAGTCGCCAAAAAATGTTATTGGCAACATAAACAAAATTCCATAAAAGAAAATTCTTCTTGTAACTTGTATTGTTGGATAGTTCCACTGTCCGATTTTGTTGACAAAATTGCAGTAAAAAGCCCAAGTAATCGCCGCCGCAATCGTTAATAAATCGCCAATTGGGTTTAGGCTTAGCTCGCTCGCACCGTTATAACTAATCGCAAAAACTCCGATAATTGCAACGACAAAACCGATAACAAAATTCTTTGTTAGATTTTTTCCGCCAAAAAAAATTTTTGACACAATAGCCGTAAAAAATGGCACAGCCGAGATAATAACGCCAACATTTGCCGCCGTTGTATATGTAAGAGCTAGGTTTTCTGTTTGAAAATAAAGCGTAATTCCCGCAAGACCTGCCCCAGCAAAAACAAGTTCTTTTTTGAAATCTTTTATATGTAGCCTTTTTGGTTTTATGATATTCAAAAACACAAAAGCCAAGATAAATCGAAACATCGCAATTTCGGTTGGCACAAAATCTACCAGCAAAATTTTTGTAGTTATAAAAGTTGTGCCCCAAACAACAACGGTGCAAAGTGCCAAAATATGCCCAATATACATACCTGATTTATTGTTTAAATTCATTTTACCCTCTGGATTTTATTGTTGTGTATTATTCCGTTAATATTAAAACTTTATATTTTATGTAGGGAACGACGCCATAGTCGGCAACTTAAGGAATTATTAATTGATAATTGATAATTGACAATTGTAGCGGAAATCTTGCGATTTCTTAATTATATATTGTTAAACCCACGGTTGGAGCAAGCCCCAACCAAGCGTGTTGATTAGCATTAACAAAGTATGAACAAACTGTATAAATACAGTGATTATAAACTTTTATACATTGATTATACTGTGATTATACGACTTGTTCACAGAAAATTA
>JAWXUN010000019.1:0-14439 GCA_044426425.1 Clostridia bacterium
ATATGTATGATGATATTGAATATGACGAGGATAAAAACATCACAAATAAAGATGAGTTAAAGGAATCTAAATACAATGACATAAAAGCGTTTAATCTAGACAATGCTACTGACTCCTTAACTGTAACAGCTCCAGGTATAGACTGGTACGATATTGAAGAAGATTACGAAAGCGAAACAGGCTCAAGGCCGATTAGACTGATTAGCTTTATGAATGTTGATGCTGGCGAAGACCAAGTTCTTACGGCCTCTGACCTTTACGACCATAGAGATGATGCATACTTCACAATGATTGATACAATCAAACAAAACATGATTGTTGCACTTGACTCTGCCGAAACTTGGTCAACTTCCGTAATGCAAATTTACCCAGATGATGAGGCTTTCCACGAGGTTGATACTCTAGCAACAAACTTTACAGCATCTGACAGTGCATGGATAAACACAGAGATTTGGCGAGCCGAAGCGGTAAGCTGGACTTTAACTGATGATGATTTTGAGTATGATGTAGAAACAGATACCTATTATTATATAGAAGAAGGAATTCGACACGAATTCTATATAGGTCAAGATGGGGCTATCTATTATATGAATGCAGACGGTACGCAGTCAGAGTTATACGCAAGTGAAATAGCTGAAGACGGATCAGTAAGCTATTACACAGCCGATTACTCTGTAAAAGTTTATGGAACTGATGATGAGGACGATGATGCAACCAACGTAACTACAGCTAAATGGAATGGTTTAATACCACTGTACCCAGATATTGGCGAAACTCAATATTACATTGTGCGTTACTACTGGGTTCTTGGTAACGGTCGTTACCGAAGTGACTACAAAATTATAGAAATTGGCGACGAAGAAATAGACGTAAGTGTAAGTCATGACGTTACTATTAATGTATATAACGATGATGCAACTGAAGATACATCTGCAACACCTAACGGAGATGTAATGGCAGTAAATGCAGATGGATACGAGGGATATACATCAGAAGACCCTGTTTTTGATGATGAAACCTCAAGTATCGCAACTACCGCTAATGCTACCGCTACGTATGACAGCAATGGCGATTTAATACAAAATGTAGCGTATGGCGAGAACTCCTATGTATCATGGGTAAAAGAGGACGAAAACTCCATGGTTACAAAAACAGTCCTCACAATGACATCTAACGGCGGTTATGAAGTAGGTTCTGTGGAAACAGTTGGAGAACTAGCAAAGGGTGATACAATAACCATACCAATTGAAACATTCTATTTAGATTATATTTACGACACAGACGGAACAACTATAACAGGTCAAACAACAATGTCTAAAACAATAGATGTAACATATATTGTTCAAGAAGATGAAACAACTGGCGGTTTATACCTAGAATTTGATAATTATATTACAGATGATGTAGATAATACAGATGTCATATTCGATGACACCAGTTACAACATAACATTTGATATTTACGTGCAAGAGGCAAGCAAAATCACAGTTACTAAAGTGATTGAAAATTATGACGAAGATATTGACGATGGAATGGACGAACAATCTTTTGTTATTAATCTTACTGGCGACGTTAAAACAGATGTTGTTCTAACTCATGACGAAACTTCTAATCCTATATATGTAGTTCTCGGTTCAGATGAAACTAATACTTTCTACGTAGACGAAACTGTCCCAATGGAGTTTGCACTCACGGATATTTCTTATACTGTTAACAGTGGCGACGAAACCGAGTATACAAGCGATGGTATAAAAGTAAGCCAAGGTGATGTAATAGAAATAATAGTCACAAATACATTCACAGAAGAAAGCTATTTTAAATCAAGAGATGAGGTAAACAATGAATTTACCTATACTGAATAATATTTTTGAAAGGAGCTGAGTATAGTGTTTAAAAAAATAAAAAACTGCAAAAAGTTAATAATATTGTTCTCGGCTCTCCTTTTGATAGTAGGTATTGTTGGCACTTATATGTGGGATATGCACGAAATAGATGTAGAAAATATCCTGCAAAGCCGAACTGTTGAAGTTGTCATAGATGAAAATTTTCCAAATGAAGAAATTACTACTGGAGATATTACAAAAGAGGTAGAGTTCAACAACACAGGCACAGCCTCCGTGTTTCTTCGGTTTACTTATGCACAGTATTGGCAAAGAGGTAACGAACTGCTAGAGAACTATACCGACACAACAACTTTAAATTGGGCAGATAATGTATTTGAAAATTGGTATGACGGTGGCGACGGTTGGTATTACTATGAATATGTTGTTTCAGCTGACGAAAGTGTAGATATTTTAGAAAGCGTAACTTTTGCTGAAATTTTACCAGAAAACGCAAACTACAATCTGTTCTTCCAAGTAGAAACTGTACAAGTAAGTGACGAAAGCTCTGTTAATGCAGATGCAACATATAAATTATTTGGTGTTAAAGGTACAATAAACAATCCAACAATAGTTGACGGAGCAGTGACAAGTGCAGAAGTTACGTGGGGTGATATTAATGACTAGATTTAAAAAGAAAAAGAAATTTAGGCAAAAAAGATCAATTGCTTCATTAGTGTTATTACTTTCGCTTTCACTCATTGTAATTGGTTTTGTTCTTACTTTTTACAATAATACAGATTTAATCGAAAATGTCATGCAAACATCAACTAGCGAAATGGTGCTAAACGAAATATTCAACGAAAATGACCAATGGGTCGCTGGCGAAACAAAACAAAAAGAAGTCAGCTTTGAGAATACTGGAGAAATCGAGCAACTTCTAAGATTTAAGATAACAGAAACTTGGCTTGAACAAAATGCAAATGGCGAATGGATATCGTGGACTGGTGCAGAAGACGATGCCGTAACAATAAATTATACTGATTATTTAAACAGTGAATGGACAGAAATTGGCGGTTACTATTACTACAACACCACAATTAGTCCAAACGAAAAAACCAATATTGTTATGGAAAGCGTAAGTTTCAGCAGTTCATTAGATAACGGTGGTTATGGAAGTTCTGTCGATTATTCAGGCAAAAAGTGCTCTATAACCATAGAAATGGAAGCTATCGAAGTTAACACAGAAGTAGCTCTCGAAAGTTGGAATGTAACTTGTTCTGTAAATGAAAATAATGCAGTTACATGGACAGATGAAGTAAACGATCCATAAGGTGAGGGCTTAACGATATCTAACAGTAGCCAATGTAGGGAAAGGGCTTATACGTGGGAACTTAGTGAAAAGGTAATAGTGAAGAGTGAAAAAGTAATGTGAAAATCCTTACGGATTTTTTGAATGTAGGGTTGGGGCTTGCTCCAACCGTGGGTTTAACAATATATAATTAAGAAATCGCAAGATTTCCGCTACACCTCTTCACTCTTCACTTTTACTTATTACTTAAGTTACCGACTATGGGGAAAGGGCTTGCTCTTTCCGAGGGCGAGGGAAATTTATACGACAAAAATATATCTTTCGTGCAAATCCTATTCAACACACTTGGGCTTGCCCAAAAAAAATTAAGTCAACTTAAGCTATTAAGCTGAAAATAAAAAATAATTTAAAAAAAGAGGAGAAAAATACTATGACAAAAAAAGCAAAATCAGCCATTGGACTTAGTGCCCTAGTAGTTATTTCTGCAGTTGGCGGAACATTCGCTTACTGGAACCAAACAGCAACAATCGACAACCCATTCGACACAGGTACATACGGAACATCTTTGGTTGAAAACTTCACACCAGAAGACGGCGAAGACTGGGAGCCAGGTGCAACAATCGACAAAGAAGTATACGTAACAAATGAGGGCGATTACGACCTAATCGTTCGTGCAAAACTAGACGAAACTTGGACTTATACTGACGAAGAAACAGCATATAAAACAGTAAATTCAACAAGTGACAAAAATGCTGATACTTATTTAGATATTTATAGCGATGTATATCAATATAGTGAAACAGACGGTAAAATAGTTGCTGACGGCACAGTTGTAGCAAAAACATTTTCAAATAGTACAAACTGGGTTGACGGTGGCGACGGTTGGTATTACTACACAGTAAACGTAGCACCAGGCGAAGAAACAGACTTGTGGCTAACAGATGTTACACTTGACGAAGATGTTGACATGGGTGTATATAATCAAACATATTATTTAATTTATGACAATGATGGCACAAGTTCAGAGTGGATTGAATACACATACGCTGATGTAGTTCCAACATATTACGGTTCAGACGGTACATTATATTATGACGAAACAGAAGTTGCTAGTTTAACACTTAACACAGACTACTTCTTCGTAACAAACAACAAAGTAACAACAACACTTGATGATACTCTTAAAGGTTACAGCGATTCTGATTATGTTCTAACAATCACAGTTGAAACAGTTCAAGCAACAGAAGCAGCAGTTGAAGATATGTTTGGCATAACATTGGCTGAAGTTACATATGACGCAAACTGGACATATTACACAGGCAATAACTAATAAAATCAATTATTGTACAACTCTGTGTTAACTAATAAAATCGTAGGGTATGCATTGTATGCATACCGAGTGGGAGAACAAATTTTAGTATAAAATAAAAGTTGTTTGGTGGGAGTTTGTTCCTCGTTAGACCACAAAATTATATTGATTTTAATGTCACTACCTAGGTACGCATACAATGCGTACCCTACGGAGAGGTTGGAGCTTTCAATGTAGGGAAGGGGCTTGCTCCTTCCGAGAGCGAGCAATGTATTGTTGGAAATATATATATATTTCGTGTAACATTTGTTAAAAATTTAAAATTGAAATTGAGAATTATTTATATCGAATGTTCCCTCAACATCATCGGCAAGGGGCAAACTCCTTGCCGATGACGAGGAATATTTATCCGAAAAAACATATATCTTTCGTGCAACATTTTTTGTGAATTTGGTGAGAACCTCGCAATCCCCCAACCATACACTGCAAATCCCTATCCGACATTCAACCACGGTATAAAACGTATTATATGCGTTTTAAAAATAAAAAAAGGAGAATACAACAATGAAAAAAAACAAAAAATTAGCAGTTATCCTAGCTGGCGTACTAGCAGTTAGTGCAGTAGCAGGCTCGTTCGCATATTATAGCGAAACAAAAAGTATCGACAATACAATGGAAACAAATGTATACGGCGACACATTAACCGAGGTTTTCACACCTGACAGCAACTGGGAACCAGGCGAAGAAGCAGACAAAATCGTAGGTGTAACAAACACAGGCGACTACGACATAGTAGTTCGTATTAAAATGAGCGAAACTTGGACATTTAGTGAAACAGTTGGTGATACATTAACTATTAATAGTGATGAGGTTAATTTCTACGTAGATGATGCAGAAGAATCGAAGCAAATAGATGCTGATGACGGTTTAACAGATGACGGAAATTCTGAACCAACTGACTACGACGGCTCTGTTGTTTATAAAGAATTTATAGAAGAGTTAGATACTTACTGGACATACAATTCAGCTGACGGTTACTATTATTATAACTCTATTCTAGAATCAGGCCAATCAACAGGTGCATTATTATCATCAATCACATTATGCGAAGACACAGATATGGGTGTTTATGAAACAACTACATATTATCAAGTAACTACTTCAGAAACAGCTCCAACTGCTGCTGTCACTGATACATCTTGGACAGTTTTAGGTGCTACTGATTCTTTAGCAGATGTAACTGTTCCTGACGGCTCTTACCTACACATTAGAACTGTTTCAACAATAACAGAAGATAAAGAAGGCTATGCTGGTGCAACTTATGTTCTAACAATCACAAGCGAAACTTGCCAAGCAACAGAAGATGCAGTTGACGAAACATTTGATGATGCTCCAACTGCAATAGTAAGTGCATGGTTTCCAACAACATAATAATTAACTCCATAAAATCAACAAAATTGTAGGGAACGGCGCCATAGTCGGTAACTTAAGTAATAAGTAAAAGTGAAGAGTGAAGAGGTATAGCGGAAATCTTGCGATTTCTTAATTATATATTGTTTTATAAACTATATTTTTCTAAATAAATTATAATATACAAAACTTTAATCAAAAAATCCGTGAGGATTTTCACATTACTTTTTCACTCTTCACTATTACTTTTTCACTAAGTTCCCACGTATGGGGTACGCATCGTATGCGTACCTGAGTAGTGGCATTATATTTAATGTAAATTTGTGTTCTAACGAGGAATAAACTCCCCCAAAACAACTTTTGTTTTATATTAAAATTTGTGCTCCCACTCGGGATGCATACGATGCATCCCCTACGATGTTATTGTTAATTTATCCGTTTTTCTTAAGTTGCTGTGTCAGTTACAACTTTTCTGCCAACTCTTTATAGACTATATTATGCAATAGGTGAATTTTGGTTCTTAAAAGTTAAGTGATTAGAAGTTAAAATTATCTGGGTCAGCTCCAGAGCGTTTGTTTTCGTTTATATCAAAAATTTCTTTCATGTCATTTTCGTCTAGTTCAAAATCGAAAATATTATAGTTATCAAAAATTCTGCTTTTTGTCGCTGATTTTGGCAAGACTACAACATCTCTTTGATAGTTCCAACGGATAATTACTTGTGCTGGTGATTTTTTGTGTTTATCAGCAATTTTTATTAGTGCTTCATTTGATAAAATGCTTGCACCATTTCCACCAAGCGGACTCCAAGCCTCTACCGCAATGCCCTCTGATTGGCAATAATCAATTAGCTCTTGATTGTTAAAAACTGGGTTAGACTCAATTTGGTTGACCATTGGCTTTATTTTTGCTGTTTGCATGAGTTCGTCAAGGTGATTTTTGTGGAAATTGCTAACACCAATTGCACGAATTTTTCCCATTTCGTATAGCTCTTCAAAAACTTTCCAAGCGTCACTTTTGCCCTCGACAGGCCAGTGAATTAGGTATAAATCAACATAGTCAAGCCCTAGTTTTTGTAGGCTTTCCATAAAAAATTCTTTTGTAAAACCAGCTCTGATGTGTTTGTTCCATGCCTTTGTTGTGACAAATATTTCTTCTCTTGCTATGCCACTTGCCTTAATACCCTCGCCCACACCTGTTTCGTTGCCGTAGCTATACGCTGTGTCGATATGGCGATATCCTGCATCAATTGCATTTTTGACTGCGTCACAACATTCTTGTCCGTCAGCCGTTCTAAAAACACCAAAACCAATTTTCGGAATTTTAACGCCATTGCTTAAAATAATATAATCTTTCATGATTTAAACCTCACATTCCCAAATAAAACTGCTGTATGCTGGCAGGGTAGAACCACCGCCAAAATCGTGCATTTGACCTGTCATCAAGTCTTTTCCTCTACCGCAATTTGCGTTAAAATGTGCGGTTTGCTCTTCGCCACTTGCGTTAACTGCAACAATCACTCTTTGATTTTCAGATTTTCTTTCTAATATAAGGTATTTATTTTGAATTTGTAAATTAAAATAATCACCATAGTTTAGGGAGTGGCTGTTGTTTTTGATTTCTGCTAGTTTTGCAATGTGCTCGCACAAATCGTTCCAAGATGGATTTTCAATCTCTGGTCTTAGGGCATCGTCGCCATGAGATTTTTCGCCTAAAATTCCCCACTCGCTACCATAATAAATGCAAGGGATACCAGGCATTGCAAACAGCATTGTGTATAGAGATTTAATTTGTTCTTTGTCGTTTAAAATGCTCGCAATTCGGCTAACATCGTGGTTATCTACAAAGTTTAGGAGATGTCTGCCTCTGTACAAACACCATTGCTCACTGCCAAATTGTCTGCCGAGTGAATGAGCAATTTCAAACATATTCATACTATTAAAAGAAGAGTGCAAGCCCTTGTAACATTCATAGTTTGTAACGCTGTCAAAGTGGTTTAAAATTTTGTTGTAGTCACCGTGAATACACTCGCCAATCAGTGCAAAATCCGCTTTTTTGCTAGAAGTAAATTCACGCAATCTGTGCATAAAATTTTCACTTAAAAGATAAGCAACATCAAGACGAAGTCCGTCTATTTTAAATTCGTCAATCCATTTTCCAACATTCTCAAATATATGCTCCACAACATCGTTGTTATCAAGATTTAGTTTGACAAGTTCGTAGTGTCCTTCCCAACCCTCATACCAAAAGCCGTCGTCGTAGCAAGAGTTTCCGCCAAAATCAATGTTGAACCAATAACGATAAGGTGAGTTTTCTCTGTTTTTTTTGACATCTTCAAAAGCCCAAAAACCTCTGCCAACATGATTGAAAACACCGTCCAAAACAACTTTGATATTATTTGAATGTAGCTTTTCGCAAAGATTTTTAAAATCATCGTTTGTGCCAAGGCGACAATCAATTTTTCCGTAATCCCTTGTGTCGTAGCCGTGATTGTCTGAATCGAATATAGGTGAAAGATAAATTCCGCCAATATTTAGTTTGACAAGATGAGGAATAAAATTTTCTATTTTAGAAATTCTGTTAACTAAAATTCCGTCATTTTGCTTTGGTGCACCACAAAAACCTAGTGGATAAAATTGGTAAAAACTTGTTTGATATGCCCACATAAAAAAATCACCTTTCTTGTAACTAAAGTCTATGTTTATTTGTTTTGAACGAAAAGTGCCCTTGCAAAATCTTCTGGGTCAAACACTTGTAAATCGTCCACCTGTTCGCCAACTCCGATATATTTAACAGGCAAACCGAGTTCTTGCCTGATTGGAATAACAATGCCACCCTTTGGTGTGCCGTCTAGCTTTGTCAAGATAATTCCTGTGATATCCGCAACAGACATAAACTCTCTTGCTTGGTTGACAGCGTTTTGTCCAGTTGCAGCATCTAAAACCAAAAGAATTTCTTTTGCACAGCCAGGTGCAGCTTTTTCGATAGTTCTAGAGATTTTTGAAAGTTCTTGCATAAGATTTTTTTTGTTGTGAAGTCTGCCAGCTGTGTCACAAATAACAACATCGCAGTGTCTTGCCTTTGCAGCAACAATAGAATCAAAAACAACAGCAGACGGGTCAGCACCCTCACTATGCTTGACAATTGGAACACCAGCACGTTCACTCCAAATTTCTAGTTGGTCAATAGCAGCTGCCCTAAATGTGTCGGCTGCACCCAAAATAACAGATTTGCCCTCGGCTTTTAGCTGTGAGGCAAGTTTGCCAATACTGGTAGTTTTGCCAACTCCGTTTACTCCTATAACCATAATTACTGATGGATTTGTGCTAAGATTTAGGCTAACATCGCCAGAAATCATATCGGCTACACATTTTTCTAGTAGCGACATAATTTGTTTTGGGTCTGTGATACCTTGGTCTTTAACTTGTTTTCTTAGTGTATCGCAGATTGCCTCGGCGGTTGGCATTCCAACATCAGCCATTATCAAAAGCTCTTCTAGTTCCTCAAAAAGCTCTTCGTCAATTTTTGTAAAAGCATTTAGCATGGAGTTAATTTGTCCGCTAATGTTATCCCTTGTTTTTTTTAGTCCTTGTTTTATCTTGTCAAAAAATCCCATATTATTACTAAAATTCTCCTATCATATCAGTGATTGTTTTAATTTTTCTTGTGCTTCTTCTGTTTTCATTGCAAGAAGTTTAGAAATTCCGTCCTCTTGCATAGTAACACCATAGAGCATATCGGCGTTTTCCATAGTTCCTCGCCTGTGAGTTATAACAATAAACTGCGTTTGCTCGTTCATTCTTCTTAGGTACTCTGCAAAACGAACTACGTTTACATCGTCCAGTGCAGCCTCAACCTCGTCAAGCATACAAAATGGCGGAGGGTTTACTTTCATTATAGCAAAATAAATAGAAATTGCAACCAAAGCTTTTTCACCACCAGAGAGTGCCTCTATGTGTGCGACAATTTTGCCAGGTGGGTGCACCTTTATTTCTATGCCAGAGTTAAGTATGTCGTGCTCGTTAGAAAAACTTAGGCTTGCAGTTCCACCGCCAAAAAGCTCTTTGAAAATACTGCTGAAATTTTCGGCAATAATCGCAAAACGCTCGGCAAACTGCTCTTGCATATACTTTGTTAGTTCGTTAATCAACTTTAGCAGTTCTGTCTTAGATTTCTCGACATCGCCAACTTGTGCAGTTAAAAAGTCGTAACGCTCTTTAACTTCTTTGTATTCATCAAGGGCAGAAACATTGACAGAACCAAGTGAACGGATTTTGTTTTTGAGTTCATTCAGCCTTTTTGCTGCTGTTTTTATGTCATCTATTTCAGCCGATTGCTGTTCAGCTTCACTTCTGGTAAGTTCGTATTCGTCCCAAAGTTTTTTGATGATATTGTCGTATTCTTTTTGGAGATTATCCATTCTTTCTTGTAGTCTAGCAAGCTCTTTTCCGACATTCTCTCTTTGAGAAAGAAGTGTTTTTTCGTTTGTCCTAAGTCTAGTTTGAGCAATTTCACATTCTTGTCTTTGTGCTGAAAGACTTGTGATTAATGCTTTTTTTTCTGTTGCCTTTAGCTTTAAATCACTTATAAAAAGCTCTTTGTTTTCTATTTCTTTTTGCAGATTTTCTATTGTTCTAAGCGAATTTTCTTGTTGCTCCTCAAGCCGTGAGAAGAGGGAAGAGCTGTCGTTTTTTTGCTTGTTTAAGTTTTCTAAATTATATAAAAAAGATTGTTTGTCTTTTTGCAAAGAGAAAATTGACAATTTAAGCTCTTGCATTTTTTCGGAAATTGTTTCGCAAAGCAGTTGCCTTTCTTCTTTGTTGCCACTCAAGTTGTTTACTTGAGAATTTATATTCAAAAGTTCTAGTTCAATATCTTGTATTTGTGTGTTAAGTGCATTTGTTTTTTCGGTTATTTCTGAAATTCTTGCGTGAGAATTTTCTTTTTCTAACAAAAGATTTTTTTCATTTTGTTTTAGATTTTCAAGTTCTTTTTCGTTCGATTTAATCTCTGTTTCAAAGCGAACTTTGTCTTGTGAAAGTGTCGTGATTTCTAGCTTTATATTTTCTATAACAGAATTAATTTCAGAAAGTTCTAGCAAAAACTTTTTGTATTCCGCATTTTTTTCAATTGCTTTTTTAGAAAAATTATCAGCCGTTTTTTTGGCAGTTTCAATCTCCGCCTTTCGGCTAAGAATACCAGAGTTTTTGTTTTGCGAACCGCCTGTCAGTGAACCGCCAGCGTTTACAACTTGACCATCTAAGCTGACAATTCTAAAACGATAAAAAGATTTTTTGGCGATAAGCGTGGCACTGTCAAGGTCTTCGGCTATGATAGTGCGAGAGAGAAGAGATTTTTTTATCTCGTTATATTTTGGTTCACATTCAACCAAATCAGAAGCTACACCCACAAAACCGAGGGCATCTTCGACGGCTCGTGTGTCGATAGAACTGCCTTTTATAACACTCAGTGGAAGAAAAGTTGCACGTCCACCGCCAGTTTTTTTCAGAAAGCTAATAGCGGATTTTGCGTTTTGTTCATTGTCAACAACAATGTTTTGCACACTTGCACCAAGGGCAGTTTCTATGGCAACGGCAAATTCAGCTTTTGTTCTAATTATGTTAGTAACAGGGCCGTGAATGCCAGACAAAAAGCCACGCCCAGACTGTTTCATAACAGCTTTTACGCTATAAGAAAAACCCTCTAGATTTTTTTCTAAATCCTCTAAAATCCTTGCTTTTCTGATGTTTTCGTTGGCACTTAAATTTAGTTCGTCAATCTCTGTCTTTGCTTTTTCAGCCTTTTCTTGACGTGACTTAAGCCGAAGAAGATAGCCAGAAACAGAGTTGTTAAGAGCGGTGATTTTGCCAGAAATAGTATTTAATACTTCTATTGTTTCACTCTTGTTAAGTTCTGTTTTTTCGAGATTTTTTTCGTTTTCTAAAATGATAGAGTCAATTGTTTCGGCTCTGTTTTGAATTTCGGAAATAGATGTTGACATAGCAGAAAATTGTATACGTTTATTGGAAATTTCTGTGTTAAATGCAGATTTTTTGTCAGATAAAATATCAATCTCACGGCTAATTCCGCTAGAGTTTTTGCGGATATTTTCTAGTTCACTAGATTTTTCGATGTACTGTTCATTTAAAAAAGCTATCTCTTTTTCTGTTTCAAGAATTTTATTTTGGATTAAAACAATCTCTTGTTCCGTACTCTGATTTGTGTTGTTCGCCTGTTCGGTTTCTTCTTTTATTCTGTCCAAATTGTTGTGGTGGTGGGAAATATCGTTTTTAAAAACAGAAATTTCTCCCTCTGCTCTCACAGTTTCTTCGTCCAGACTTGTCGCTTCGTTTCGCTCTTTTTCAATTTGAGAATTGATATAGCCAACTTTTCGGTCTAGATTATCGGTTTGGCTATTTATGTTTTCTAGCTCATTTTCAATCTCGTTATATTGTGCTAGAGAAATTTCTGTTTTCTCTGAATGTTCACGCAAAATTTTGCTTGATTTTTCAAGAGTGTTCACCCAAATTCCAATCTCTAGCGAAGTTTTTTCTTTGTTATAAACTATGAACTTTTGGGCTTTTTCTGATTGTATTCTGAGTGGTTCAACCCTTTGTTCAAGTTCAGAAAGTATGTCACGGAGTCTGACGAGGTTATCTTCTGCACGAGCAAGTCGCCTCTCTGACTCTTCTTTTTTATACCTAAAACGAGAAATCCCAGAGGCTTCCTCAAAAATTTCTCGTCTTTCTTCGCTTTTTGCTGCAACGATAGCATCAATTTTTCCTTGTCCGATAATCGAATATCCATCTCTGCCAAGTCCTGTGTCCATAAACAGCTCATTTATGTCACGCAGTCTTACGGTTGTGTTATTTATTTGATAATCACTCTCGCCAGAGCGGTAGTATTTTCTTGAAATTGTCAAAAAATCACTGTCAAAATTCAGTGTTCTGTCACTGTTGTCAATGTTCATGCAAACCTGTGCAAAACCTAGGGCTTTTCTCTTTGTAGTGCCTTTAAAAATAACATCTTCCATTTTTGAGCAACGCAAAATTCTGGTTGACTGCTCGCCAAGAACCCAACGGATAGCATCGCTAACATTGCTTTTTCCGCTACCGTTTGGGCCGACAACTGCCACCATTTTTTCATCGAATTTTAATGTTGTTTTGTCCGGAAAGGTCTTAAAACCTTGGATGTCAATTGACTTTAAGAGCATTAAATTTTTTCCTCTACAATATATTGTTTGATTTTTAGTGAAGTGTTTTCTTTGATTTTGACAATAAATCCTAAATTTTTTAGGGCTAATAAATTAGACTTTTTTTGCCCAATTGCCACCGAAACTTCTTTTGGATTTACATAAATTATATATTTGCCTTTTGTTTTTAAGCGTTTTTTTATGTTCTTTAAAAACAAATGGGAAAGGCATAATTCTGTAAAAGCTGGGTGATTGACTCCGCCAATTGCGGCTTGAAGTTCGCCCGAGGAGTGAAGTCCGATGCGAATTATTTTTATGTCCTCTTTTTCGCAGAGTTCTATAATTTTTGAACAAGTTTTTACAGCTTCATCCAGCGTTTGCGGAATATATTCGCCACTTTGAAAAAGCTCGCAGAGCCTTGTTTCTTTGAACACAACAGTGGGGTAGACCCTAAGTGTATCTGGGTGAATTTTGGCGATTTTTAGAGCTGTTTCATAGTCTTTTTCAGAATTTGACAGATAAAGACCTGTCATCATTTGCAGTCCGAGTTCAAAGCCGTTTGCTCTGATTAGCTCGCTTGCATTTATGATATCCTCGCTTGTGTGCCCTCTGTCATTTGCGAAAAGAACCTCGTCGTCCATTGATTGTGCACCTAGTTCGATAGCAGTTACTTTGTGATTTTTGAGAATTGATAAAATATCTTTATCAATAAAATCTGGTCTTGTGGAAATTCTTATTCCTTTTAGAGAAAAATTTTCGACCAATTCACTGCCTTTTTTTAAAAGTCTAAGCATATAGTCTTTGTCGATTGCCGTGAAACTTCCACCGAAAAAAGCGATTTCTGTTTCGCTTAAATCCTTGTGATGTGAATAGGCAATTTGCACGGCCTTTTCGATATCTTCTTCAAAAGGCAAAGCCACCTGCCCAGTTATTCTCTTTTGATTACAAAAGCTACAATTTTGTGGACAGCCAAGATGTGGCACAAAAATTGCGATGTTAGAGTGTTTAATATCCCATCAACTCCAATGCAATTCTTGCGGCTTGTTGTTCAGCTTCTTTTTTGCTTTTTCCGCCACCCTTGCCGATGCAGTTGCTGTTTAGCCTGACTTCTACCTGAAAATGTTTGTTGTGATCAGGGCCGCTTTCACTAACAATTGCATAGCTGAGTTTTTCTTCTGGGTTTTGCTGAATTATCTCTTGCAAGGTTGTTTTGTAGTCTTTGAATTTTGTTTTTTGTAGCGTTGCGAGTGCTGGTTCTAAAAAACGGACAATAAAATCACGAACTGTTTTGATGTTATTGCTGTCGATGTACATTGCAGCTATAATTGACTCGAACATATCCGCAAGAATGCTTTCTCGGTCACGTCCGCCAGAACGCTCCTCGCCGTAGCTTAAGA
>JAWXUN010000020.1:0-14402 GCA_044426425.1 Clostridia bacterium
GAAAATATGTTGGCTTTCAAAAGTCAATTTTTTCAGTTCGTCTTTTAGCTGAGGAATACCGTTTCCGTCCATTGCACTGATAGGCACAACCGCTTCAAAACTATACATTTCGTTTAATTTTACAATTTGAGAAATTAGTTTTGACTTATCACTAACCAAATCTATTTTGTTGATAACCAAGATTGTTGGCATCTTCATAGCCTTGAATTTTTTGATAAGCTCAAGGTCTGCGTTAGATATTTTTGTGTCCGCCTCAACAACTAGTGCACAGGCATCAACTCCAGAAATTGATTGGTTAATCGCTTTAACCATATATTCGCCAAGGGGATTTTTTGGTTTGATTAGCCCTGGTGTGTCTATAAAAACAAGTTGCACAAGCTCCTCTGTGAGAACACCCATAATTCTTGTTCTTGTTGTTTGTGGTTTTTTTGAAACAATTGCAACTTTTTGTCCGATAAGCCTGTTTAGCATTGAGGATTTTCCTACATTCGGACGGCCAACAATTGCTATAAAAGCACTTTTTTGGTTTGTGTTTTCTGTCATTTGTGACTTCCTTTCTTTGCGTTTTTTCTTTTTCTACAAAAGAAGTTTTTGAACCCAGCTGGGCCATAAATTATAAATAAAATTGACAGAAAAACGCTTGCTGTCAAAGCTATGATTGCAAAAGCACTTGAGAAAATCAGAGTGCACAATTCGGCTATTTTTTCTGGGCGAAAAAGCAAAGAAAAGCCAACACCCACGGCAATAAGCGAGGACACAAAAACTGCCCCAGCTGCGATGTCTTTGACAGAGCCAATTCGTCTGTCTCTTTTGCTACAAGAAAAATCACAGAGTTTTTCTATGGATGTGTTGAACATCTCGGCACTTATCATAATGCCAATTACAACAATCAAAATGGCAAATTCAGCCCTAGAAAGCTCAAAAAAGCGAGCGAAGAACAGCACGTATACAGCACAAACTGTGTGTATACGCATATTTCGCTCACTTCTAATACACAGCCAAATTCCCTTGATTGCGTCTTTAAAACTTTGTGAAAATTTTCGGTTTAATCTATATTCACTGGCATTTTTCATAAATAATACAAGGCAAATTTGTTAAAAATTGCAAAGTGCCTTTTCCTTTTTTTATCAATCACTAAATGTGTAGTTTGTTGTGATTTTAAGACCCAATTGTCCCATAACAGTTTCTTCTTTTTCTCTCATTCTCACTTTGTCCATTCCGCCGTCCTCGTGGTCGTATCCTAAAAGGTGTAGCATTGAATGAGCAGTTAGATAACTAACTTCTCTCTCTAGCGAATGTCCAAATCTGTCAGCTTGTTCAGCTGCCCTTTCGAGAGATATAACGATGTCGCCAAGGATACGTGCTCCCGATGATGGGTTGATATCAAAAATTCCGTTGTCGCCCATTGGAAAACTAAGAACATCTGTTGCTCTGTTTTTTTCTCTGTAATGTTTGTTGAGTTTTAAAATCTCCTCGTCATTAACAAAAGTCACGCTAATTTCAGCAGGATTAGAAAAATTTTCCATCTTAAGCACAGCGTTGCAAGTTCTTCGGACTAGCATTCTAATGCCTGTTGGAATTTTTATTTCTTTTTGATTGTTTGTTATAATGACTCTGGTTCTATCACCCATTTTTTTCTCCACGGTTTGTTCCCTTTCTTATCTTTGATAATTGTTCTTAGTGTTGTTATTGCTTTTTTCGTAGGCTTTAACGATATCTTGGACTAGTTTATGCCTAACAACATCTTTATCAGTAAATCTTATAATAGCTATATTATCTATATTTTTTAGTACTCTAACAGCATCTTTAAGTCCAGATTTTTTGCCATCTGGCAAGTCAATCTGTGTTACATCGCCTGTGATAACCATTTGCGAGCCAAAGCCAAGTCTTGTGAGAAACATTTTCATCTGTTCACAAGTTGTGTTTTGTGCTTCGTCTAAAATGATAAAACTATCATCAAGCGTTCTACCTCTCATATAGGCGAGCGGTGCGACTTCTATATTTCCACGCTCTAAATATTTTAAATAGGTTTCTGCACCAAACATATCGAAAAGTGCATCGTATAAAGGTCTTAAATATGGGTCAACTTTTTGTTGCAAATCTCCTGGCAAAAATCCAAGTTTTTCGCCAGCTTCAACAGCAGGCCTTGTCAGAATGATTTTGTTAATTTGCCCAGCCTTAAAAGCCTTGACAGCCATTGCAACTGCAAGATAAGTTTTGCCTGTTCCGGCAGGACCTATTGAAAAAGTTATTGTGTTATCCGCCATTGCCTTGCAATAATTTTTTTGACCAACAGTTTTTGGCTTGATTGGCTTGCCTTTGCTTGTGATGCTTATAACATCATCGGCTAGTGCGGTAATTTTCTTTTCGGCACCCTCGTCAACCAAGTCCATGCAGTAATAAATTTGCTGAGTGCTTATTGCCTCTCCTTTTTCTAAAAGGGCAATAATGCCATTCAAAGTTCTTATGGCTTTGTCAACATTTTCTTCTTCACCGATAACTTTTAGCTTTGAGTCACGAAAGACAATGTGAACATCAAAAATTTTTTCAATGATGTTCTGGTTTTCATCAAAATTTCCAAAAATCTCTGCAATATATTGCGAGTTTTCAAGATTTATTTGTTTTTCCAAATAAATTCCTCTTTCATAAAAAATGTGTAGTACGTATAAAAGTATTATAACACAAATGAACGAAAATTTCAAATGTAATTATTCATAAAAATTTCTTGTTTTTATGTTTATTTTATTGCAATTTTGTATGGAATTGCAATATTTTCATAAGTAATACACTCATATTCAACAATATAATGTTCATCTTTTTCATAAAAGGTGATTTTGTCCTCAGAAACAATTTTTTCGTCAAACTCAAGTTCTAGGGCGATTTTTTGGTTTATGTTAATCAAAAGTTGTTCTTTGGCTTCTTCTTCACTTAATTCTCTTTCAGAACTTTCTAGCCGGGTTAGCGTTTCGGTTTTTATATAAACAGGCAACTGAATGCCAAAAAGGCTCAAAAACACAGTTTTTTCTTCATAAGCATAGTCGCCGTCTGGTACAAGGCGAGTTGTTATTGGCAAATTTAAGAACAAAAATCCAAAACTATAACTTTGGTAAATTTCTTTTTCTGTGTATTCAATCACAGTTTTGTCTATGCTTTCCGTAAATTTTCGTTGAACATCTGCCATAACTTTTCCGTCTGCTTGCACACGGAACTCTATTGGTTCTTCTAAAAGTTCCCATTCTTCTTTTCCTCTGTTTGTGTCCCACACTCCAGAAATCAGCACATCGCCAATGCCAACAGCAGAGCCGACAGAAACCTCTGGCACACCCTCGTAAGCCTCAATGGCACGGACTATACCCACTTTTTCTGCAACCATGTTATACACTCCGTCGTCCTCTTGTATCTCTGGTTTTTCTTCTGCTAGTGCAAAAACAATGTCCACCATACAGCCGTCTGTGTTGATAGATATCCACGATAATTCAGGCATTTCGCTCAATATTTTATTCTCAATTTTGTATAGGTCCTGAGAGGCGAGCTCGTTGCCTGTCAGCGAGTCTATGTACCTAAGACCGCCAACATATATTCCATTTTCTTCGGCTATTGCCAAGATTTTTTCTGTATCGTAATAAGCTGTGCCGTGAATTTCTACAAGCCAATAATGCGAAAAAAGAAAAATATAAAGAACAAAAGATAGCAAAAATCCAAGCACCAAACCAAGTCTTAGTTTTGACAAAACAAAGGGTAGCCCCCATTTTTTTATCAATTTTATTCTCACATTATATCTTTTTCTTAAGTCACAAAGTTTTCTGAAATCCCTAATTCGCATAGAAACAATATAGTTTTCTTCGTTCTTAACATAGTCCCAAAAGCCCAATTTGTTCTTTATTGCAATATTTAAGAGTCTGTTTTTGCTTTCTCCGCTGATTTTGACCCTGACATAGCCTGTGATAGTTCTAGAAATTTTATAAATCATACACGCTCCTTAGTGCTCAAAATTAATCGAGCTTATATATCCCTCAATATCTGCGTTTGTATCTGTGAAAACATGAATTTTTAAATTTTTTCCCTTAATCGTCATTTTGAGTTGCCCTGTTTTTATAGTGATTTCCTCGTTGTTATAGTCAATGATACCTTGGCAGCCCTGCACGGTGAGCCTTTTGTTGCTAAAAATTTCTGTGTATAAAGCAAGTGATTTTATATCCATTTTCACCAATCCATTCATAATTTTATAGTCACTAGTATATTATTATAAAAACAGCAAAAAAATTCTTGTCTTTTATTTGAAAGGTTTGTTTAAATGAGAAAAAAACTTGTAATTATCGTATATATTTTGCTTTCTTGCCTTGCCCTATACTCTGTGATTGCTTATAGAAAAGAAATTTCTGACTCTGTTTTTTCTTCTATTAACTATGGGATTTATGTGCTAATCCCATCGCTTTTTCCCATGATTTTTGTTTCTTCTTTCATCAGTTTTTCAAAAGCGAGCGAGTTTCTTTCTTTTGTCTTTTCTTTTGTTTGCAGAAAATTTTTTAGGCTACCATCTTGCTGTGTCTGTGCGATAATTTTTGGAATTTGCTGTGGATATCCTGTTGGTGCAAAGCTCACGGCAAGCCTATTGGAACAGAAAAAAATTAACTCTGAACAAGCAAACAGACTTTTGTGTTTTTGTGTGAATGCGGGCATTCCTTTTGCGGTAATCTTTGTTGGATGCGGAATTTTTTCTTCCTTAAAAATGGGTATGTTTATATTTGTTTCTAACACAATTGCATCTATAATTATCGGTTTTGTTTTAGGAATTAGAAAAGATGTTCCCAAAAAAGAGCAAGAAAAAAGAAATGCATTCACTTTTGATGAGTGCATTTCTCTATCGGCAAAAAGTTCTCTTTTGGCGACCGTGAACCTTTGCCTTTATGTTATAATTTTTTCTTGTTTTATAGAAGTTTTGAAAGTCAGTGGAGTTTTTGAGCTTATAATAAATAATTTCTTTAAAGTATCAGTTTATTCCAAATCAGAATTAACTGGCTTGCTAAGCTTTTTCTTTGATGTGGTTAGCGGTGCGAATAGTTCAGAAACATTGGGGCTATCTTCAAACATTTATATACTCGGACTTTCTTTTGCTGGGCTTTGTGTGCATTTTCAGATTTTTTCTTTTTTTAAGGCGAAAACCATAAAATTTTTCGGATTTTATTTCTCAAGATTTGCAAACAGCTGTCTGTCTTATGAGATTTTTCAGATATTAAAAGAAATATTTCCAACAGAAATCAGCGTTTTTTCAAGCACGGATAATCTTATACCAAAAATTTCTCAAAACGGTTTTCCACTCACATTTTGCCTTATTTTATTAGTATGCACATATATTTTTTCTAACAAAAGACTAGAAAAAACAGAAAAAATGTGATATAGTTGTGTAAAGCAAAAAAATGTTAAACAGAACAAGGAGGATTTATGTTTAATTTATTTAAGAAAAAAAGCAAAAATTTTGGCAAAAGAATTGAGCCAAATTGCGACTACTGCCAATTAAATTCAGGCGAAGAAGATGTCATTTGCCGTTATTATAAAGGAGAAATTTGCAAAAAATATCAGTATGACCCATTCAAGAGAAAACCCGACAGAAAACCAGTGCTCAAAGAGTATAGCCAAGACGATTTTAGTTTGTGATTTTCTTTCTTCTCGCTCTGATAGCCTTTGTTTTTATGCCCATAGCCTCAAACTTTACCTCGTGTTCAGATTGAATATTACCAGTGTTTTCGAGGGAATTTAGGTCTTTTGTGTCAAAGAATATTTCCAGTCCACATTCGTTAAAATAATCTCTTGTAGAATAATACAAATTGTCGTCGTCACTTTTGAACCAAATTTCTCCATCTTCGTCAAGTATTTCAAGATAAGAAACAAGTTGCCTTGGGTGAGTCAAACGTCTTTTGTGTGTTTTGCTACTCGACCAAGGGTTGCAAAAGTTTATGTAAATTCTTGTTACTTTATCTTCTTTTGAGATAAAATCTTTTATTTGTTCAATATTATAGGACATTAGGGCGACGTTTTTGACCTTTTCTTCACCAAAGCGAGCCTGAATATTTCTTCTGGCAACGCCCAAAATATCGACGCTGATATCAACCGCAATGTGGTTGATATTTTTGTTTTGATAGGCTAAATCCGCCATAAAGGTGCATTTTCCACAACCTAAGTCTAGGTGGATTTCAGATTTATCCTCAAAAAAATCTTGCCACTTGCCTTTCATTTCTTTTGGATTTTGTATATAATAATCACAGACGGCAAGCTCTGGTCTTGCCCATTTTTTAGTTCTAATTCTCATTTTTCTCTCCGTTTTCAGTTTGTGATATAAACATTATATAATTATTCTAGCTTTTTGTCTATAATTTTTTGAAGATTTTCGAGAGCTTTTCCGTGTATTCTTATAATTTGTCTTTCTGAAAGAAACATTTTTTGAGAAATTTCTGGCCATGTTTGTCCGTTTATGTACTTTCTTTCAAGCACTGTTTTCTCCTGCGTGTCATCTAATTTTTTGATGAGAACTCGGATATTATGCAGTTTTTGCTTAATAGTTCTTATGTCTATCATAATTTCATTTTGCAAATCCATGTATAGGCTGATAACTTTTTCTGTTCCGTTTGTCTGCTTAGTTGTCTGAACTTTTTCGCCGAATAAAATAGAAATAGATGTTGACATTGCTTTGTATTCTGCGATTTTTTCTAGCTTTGCTGACAGTCTTCTCTCCAAGTTTTCATAGTCGCTTAGATATTCTTTTGCTTTCATATTAACAACTCCCCTTTTCTGTCCTGTTTTTTGTGCTATTTATGATATATAATATTAATTGCATAAAAAATCGTGTTGACAATTACGTGATAATGTAATATAATATACATATCGACACACAAAAGATACGCTATCGTGTCGGTTTTTATTATAATAACACATAATCATGTAATAGTCAAGTATTTTTTATTACTTGAAAAAGTAACAAGGAGGATAACAGATATGAACAAGTTGTACGAGCGTTTGGCACAGCTTTGCGAAAAAAAAGGAATATCTGCTTATAGAATGTGCAAAGACTTAGATTTGCAACCAGCTATAATGACAGATTTGAAATCCGGGCGAAAAAAAAGCGTCAATGCAAACACTGCTAACAAATTGGCTAATTATTTTTCGGTTAGCGTCAACTATCTTTTGGGCGAAGACGAAGACCCAGAAACTCAAGAACTAAACGAATATCTCGAGCAGTTGAAAAACCGGCGTGAGATGAGGATGCTTTTTAGTCTTGCGAAGGGTGCTTCAAAAGAAGATGTCGAAAAAGCCGTTAAAATAATTGAGGCCCTCACGAGCAACTAGTTAGGAAAGAGGTGCGTTTTTTGAATATATATATCAGAGGAATAGAATTTCCCCCAAAAATCAAGGGCGTCACTGTGCAGGACAGTGACGGAAACTATAATATTTACGTCAACACGCTTTTGTGCGACCAAGCTAAAGAAAATGCATATCAGCATGAGCTACGGCACATTGAGCTGATGCATTTTCAGGACTTTAACCCAGTTATTTTAAATGAAATGGAAGTCAGTATTTAATTTTTTCAAAAATTTGTATAATTAAATATTTTGTGTTCAAACTACTTTTAGTCAGATAAAATTGATAGATTTTTAAAAGGTGGTTTGAGCATGAAACACACAGAGGATAACTCTAAAAAAGAAAAAAGAGGTCTATACATTTCGCTTGCCCTTTGCCTTGTTGCAATAGCACTTGCCGCATGGGGAACTTATGACAGCTTAACTAATTATATTGGTGAGAACACAGACGACGTCGGCACTGTTGTTCAGTCGCCAGAGCCAACAGAAAGCCCACTGCCAAGCGAAGAGCCAAGTGAAGAGCCAACCGCAACACCAAGCCCAACACAAGAACCAGCAGAAGAGTCTAGCGAGAGTCAAGTTAGTCAAGCAGAAGAGTCTAGCCAAGTGCAAGAAGAAAGCATAGAAGAAAGCATAGAAGAAAGCATAGACGAAAGCGTTAGTGCAGATGCATACAGCCTTAACGAAAACTTTGTTTTTCCTGTGAAAAGTGGAATTATTCTAAACGAATACAGTGGCGACACGCTAGTGTATAACGAAACAATGAGGGATTATAGACTTCACAGTGGAATTGACATTGTAGCGGAACAGGGCGAAACTGTCTATGCAACGAATAGCGGAATAGTCAAAGAAATTTATAGCGATTTGCTTTTGGGAAATGTTGTTGTTATTGAGCACGGCGAATATCTTGTTTATTATTGTGGTTTGGGCGATGATATCTTGGTAGTTGAGGGCGACACAGTTAGCCAAGATTTGCCGATTGCGTCTGTTGGAATAGTTCCAAGTGAAAACGATGGAATTCATATCCACATAGAAGTGCAAAAAGACGGAGAAAAAATAAACCCAAGCGAATTGAATTTTAACTAAATTGCAAAAAACAGGGAGGACGAAAGTCCTCCCTAAAAATTTGTCTGAATTATTGATTTTTTAGTGTTTCTAGCATTGCAACAATGTTTTCTACTGGCACGTCAAATTCTAGTGCGTGTGTTGGTGCACAGATATATCCGCCGTCTTTGAAAAGAACTTCTGAAACACGTTTGATTTCGTCAATAACACCTTGTGGTGTTACATAAGGCAAAACTTGTTGAGTTGAAAGTCCGCCCCAGAATGCAAGTTTTTGACCAACTGTTTCTTTGATTGTTTTAATGTCATAAACTTCTGGTTGGAATGTTTGGTAGCAATTTAGTCCGATTTCAACAAGGTCAGGTAAAATTTCAGAACAGTCACCACATGAGTGTTGAAGAATAAATTTTCCGCCTTTTTTTGCTCTTTCATACATTTTTTGCATTCTTGGTTTGATAAATCTTCTCCAGTGAGCAGGCCCCATGATAAGTCCTTGTTGTTGTCCCCAGTCATCTCCAAAATAAAATCCGTCTAAATCGTATTCGTTGTATATGTCAATAACTTTTAGGTTGTGCTCAAGAATTTTGTCAAGCAATTCGTCAACAAATTCTTCGTCAGTAATCATCCATACTAGTGCGTTTTCCATTCCGCAGTAGCTCCAGAGTCTTTCAAACATAGAAAAACCGATGCCAGCGAATGTAAATCTGTCGCCTTTTGTTCTGATTAAATCCTCAACTTCTGCTCTTATTCTAGCTTCAGGAAGTTCTGGAATAGGGTATAGCTCAATCTCTGGCTCGTCTATAATTGTGTCAGAAACACCGATGTCTTTGTCGGCACCGCTACGGTTCCATGTAACGCCAAAGCCGTCTTTGAAGTGTTCTGCTTTGTCTGCTAGTTCTGTTGGATAGTTCCAATATTGAACATAGTGTAGGTGACAACCGTATTCGTTTAGTGGGTCTTCTGTTTTTGTGTAAGCTTTTAACAAATCCAAAGATTGTTGTGTGCAGTCAGCGTGATAAGGCATGATATCTGTTTGTTGGTGGTTTAAAGCTGCGATAACTCTTTCTTTTCTTGTCATAAGTTTTCTCCCCGTTCGTATAAATTATTTTATTTAAGTATATAGCGTTTGAGATTGAAAATCAACATACAATTATAAAAAATAAGCACAATTATGTAATTTAAATAAGTCTTTGATAGAAC
Organism: Clostridia bacterium; assembly: GCA_044426425.1. Taxonomy (GTDB): domain Bacteria; phylum Bacillota; class Clostridia; order Oscillospirales; family Acutalibacteraceae; genus SIG603. The sequence continues at coordinate 9,615 of JAWXUN010000020.1, forward strand.
ATAATCACAAATATTCAATAAACACTTGCTTTTTCTAAAAGTGTATGGTAAAATATTAGCAAAATTTTAATTTTAGGAGTGATTAAATCCATCATGGATGAACACAGTATTATAGGGTCGGTTGTTCCCTTGTCAACAAACAGCCAAAGCTTTGACGAACAAACCGTTTGGTTTATCGTTTCTCTAGTTATCCTTGTCGCACTTTCAGCTTTTTTCTCTGCGACAGAAACAGCATTCTCTTCGATTAACAGAGCAAGACTCAAAAACATGGCTCAAGATGGCGACAAAAAGGCAAAACTTGCATATAAACTTTCGGAGAAATACGATGAACTTTTATCAACAATTTTGATTGGTAACAACATCGTAAATATCGCAACAGCTACTATTGCAACTCTTTTATGTGTACAATTTTGGCAAAACAACGGAGCGACAATTTCTACTATTATAACAACAGTTGTTGTTCTAATTTTTGGCGAAATCACTCCAAAAAGTATTGCTAAGCAAATACCAGAAAGCTATGCAATTGCTGTATCCCCAGTCATTAATATGTTGATGTTTATTCTAAAACCAATTAACTTTTTGCTTATCAAGCTAAAAAGCTGTGTAACAGGTCTTTTTGATGTTCAAGCAAGTTCTGGTTTGACAGAAGACGAACTTTTAACACTAGTTGACGAGGCAGAGCAAGGCGGTGAGCTTAACGAAGAAAAATCAGAGCTTATTAAAAACGCAATTGAATTTAACGATGTTGAGGCTATTGACATTTTCACTCCAAGGACTGATGTTGAGGCTATCAGTATTGATGACAGCGTTGAAAAAATTACAGAAGTGTTCAACAGTACAGGATTTTCACGTTTACCTGTTTATAAAGATACCATAGACACTGTTTTGGGTGTCATTAACGAAAAAGATTTTCACAAATATATTCTTGGCAAAAACAAGGATATTAGTTCAATTCTAAAACCAGCAGAGTTCATTCCTCCTTCAATGAAAATTTCTAGTTTACTAAAAATTTTGCAAAGAAGAAAAGTTCACTTCGCTGTTATCGTTGACGAGTTCGGCGGAACAGAGGGCATTGTTACAATGGAAGATATTCTTGAGGAATTGGTTGGCGAGATTTGGGATGAGCACGACGAGGTTGTCGATGCAATCAGAGATATTGGAGATGGCAAATTTATCGTTCCAACAGATAATGAGCTAGACGATATGCTTGAAATGTTCAAGGTTACAGAAGAAACAGAGGCTTCTACTATAAATGGTTGGGTTGTTGACAACATAGACAAAATTCCAGCAGTTGGCGACAGTTTCGAACTTGACAATCTAACAGTTTTTGTTACAAAATCCGAGAGCCAAAGAGCAACAGAAATCCAAATCACAGTTAACTTTGAAAAAATTATCAAAGAAGAAGACGACGATTAAACTATTAAAAGGAACTACCCAACAGGGCAGTTCCTTTTTTCACTATTACCTTTTACCTAAATAAAATGACAAAGTTATTCTTCGCTCATTCCGCTGTCATCAATAATCTTTTGTGATAGTTGGCTTGGGAGGTCTTCGTATCTTACAAATTCAAAAGTAAAACTACCTCTGCCTTGTGATATTTGACGCATATATGTGCTAAAATCGTGCATTTCTGCCATTGGCACTTCTGCCTCGATAACTTGGTTTTCGTCTTGTGCGGACATACCCAAAACTCTGCCACGACGTTTGTTAACTTCGCCCATAATGTCGCCCATGTTGTCATCTGGCACAATCGCTTTGAGTATTCCGATTGGCTCTAAAAGAACTGGGTTTGCGGTTGGTATACCGTTTCTATATGCTATGCTTGCGGCCATTTTGAATGCCATTTCAGAAGAGTCAACAGGGTGATAAGAACCGTCGCAAAGAACAGCTTTTAGTCCTACAACTGGGTAGCCAGCAATAGTTCCTTTTACGATTGAGTCACGAAGTCCTTTTTCAACAGCTGGGAAGAAGCCTTTTGGAACTGCTCCACCGACAACTTTTTCAGAGAAATCAAGTCCGTCGCTATCACAAGGCGAAAACTCAATCCAAACATCGCCAAATTGTCCGTGTCCGCCTGTTTGTTTTTTGTGTCTGCCTTGTACTTTAACAGTTTTTCTGATTGTTTCTCTATATGCAACTTTTGGCTTGATAAGTGAAATTTCTACGCCAAATTTAGATTTAAGTTTTGACACGATAACATCTAAATGTTGCTCGCCCAAACCAACGAGAATCATTTGATGAGTTTCGTGGTTTGTATAAAATTCAATTGTTGGGTCTTCGTCACAAAGACGGAGAATACCTTGGGCAATTTTCTCTTCGTCACCTTTATTTGCAGGCACAATAGCCATCGAAAGATTAGGTGTTGGATAGTCAACAGGTTCTGCAATGATTTTTCTCACTGGGCTACAAAGTGTGTCGCCTGTTTTTGCGTTCGTAAGTTTTGGGATAACACCGATGTCGCCAGCAGAAATGCAGTCTGTGTCAATTTGTTTTTTGCCACATATACTGATAGTTTTGCCGATTTTTTCTGCGAGTCCACTTCTCATATTAACAAGATTTGAGTCACTAGAAATTTTTCCAGAAAGAACTTTTACATAAGAAAGTTTGCCGATGAATGGGTCAGCAACTGTTTTGAAAACAACAGCAGCAGCCTGAGCGTTTTCGTTAACAGAAATCTCCACAGGGTTTCCGTCTATATCTGTTGCAAGTTCAGCAGCTTTTTCCTCTGCCGATGGAGCAAGCCAACACAAGCCGTCCATAAACTGCTCCATACCTCTCATAAGCAAGGCATCACCGCAGAATACAGGAGTTATCGCACCGCTCTTAACACCATTGTGAACACCCATTATAACCTCTGTTGGAGTGAACTCTTCGCCAGAGAAATATTTCTCAAAAAGTTCTTCATCTGTTTCAGCAACAGCCTCGTAAATAGCTGTTCTTAGACCCTCAAGTCTTGAGCCCATGTCAGGCATTGGAATTTGCACAGGTTTTCCACCGCCAGAATAGTCATAGGCTTTGTACTCAAGCATATTTATGTATTTGTCAGCTTTGCCGTCCTCAAAATAAGGAACAACAAGAGGACAGATTGATGGACCGAAAGATGATTTTAGTTCTTCAAAAACACCGTAAAAGTCCGAACCCTCGTCGCAAAGTCCGTTTACAAAAAGGATTTTAGAGAGTCCTTTTTTGTCAGCGATTTTCATAGCTTTTTCTGTTCCGACACTCACGCCACTTTTGCCAGCTAATATAATCAAAGCGGTGTCGGCAGCACGAACAGCCTCGCACACACCACCCTCAAAGTCGAATAGCCCAGGAGCGTCAATAAGGTTGATTTTTTTATTTTTCCATCCCATTGGTGCAACAGCAGTGCTAACAGAAGTTTGTCTTTTGATTTCTTCTGGGTCGTTGTCGCAGATTGTGTTGCCATCACCAATTTTTCCTCGGCGGTCAGACACACCCGAAAGATACAGCATAGCCTCGCAAAGTGATGTTTTTCCAGCACCTCCATGGCCTAAAACTGCCATGTTTATTATATTCATAGGTGAATATTGTTTCATTATGATTAACTCCTCTCGATTTTAAGCAAATATGTCAATTTGTCTTAAATATTATTTTATGTTGAGTATATTATATAACAAATCACCAAGAAAAACAAGTCTTTTTTTAATATTGTTTAAAATCTATATTATAATGATATAATTGTTGTGCAAGTTGCCGATAATGTTACCAGCTTTTGATATTATATAAAAATTTATCACGCAAAACTTATGTTTTATTTTAAGAAAATTTGTAAAAATAAATTTACAAAAGTAAAAAAGTTTGTTATAATAATATAAATTTATTATTATGTGAGGGTTATTATGAAAAATTTTGTAAAGGAACGTCCAAAATTTCCAGAAAGAGCAGTTATTACGGCTGGTATGCCTTATGGAAACAAGCAGTTGCACTTCGGACACGTGGGTGGAATGTTCGTCCATGCGGATACATTTGCAAGATTTATGAGAGATAGAATTGGCAAAGAAAACGTAATTTTTGTTTCTGGAACAGACTGCTACGGCTCACCTGCTTTGGAGGGTTATAGAAAAATTGTTGAAGACGGTTTTGCTGGAACGATTGAGGATTATGTCGGAGAGAACCATATTCACCAAAAAGAAACACTAAAAAAATACGAGATAGAACCAAATTTGTTCACAGCCTCTGGCGTTGGAGAGTCTGTTGAAATGCACAAATTGGTGTCAAATGAGTTGTTCCAAAAATTATACGAAAATGGAACTCTTGTTAAAGACTCAACACCGCAGTTTTTTGATACAAAGTTTGGTGTTTTCTTAAACGGCAGACAAGTTGTGGGCAAATGTCCGTTTGAGGGTTGTGCGTCGGACAAGGCTTATGCTGATGAATGTGCACTTGGTCATCAATACACACCAAGTGAGTTAATCGAGCCAAAGTCTACTTTGTCAGGCGAAACACCAGAACTTCGTGAGGTTACAAACTGGTATTTTAGCCTTGATAACTACCTTGACACAATGACAGAGATTTGTGCCGATTTAAAAAGAAATAGCAATACAAGAAAATTTATTTTAAAAGCTATCGAAGAGTTTTTAAAACAACCTGTTATATATGTTCAAAAATCTCAAGTAGAGGATATCTCTGCTTTAACTTCAAAAATGCCAGTGGACGAGCTGATTGATGAAGAGAAAAAGCCATCTTATACACTTGTTTTTAAATCTCTAAAAGACAGGGACAAAGCAAGGGGCGTTTTGCAAGCAGAAAATATTCGTTTCAAGCAGA
>JAWXUN010000021.1:0-14203 GCA_044426425.1 Clostridia bacterium
TCTGGCTTTGTTGCGTTTTCTGGTATGTTCCAAGTTTTGCCAGCTAGATAAGCACCACTTACTCTGCCACTGTTACAGTAATTTCTTACGCTACGCTCTGATATATTCCATTTTTTAGCTATTTCCAAAACTGATAAATACTTCATAATCCACCTCTTTTTCTATTATTAGTATAGCATATTATCGGCAATAAATCAATGAATTATAGCTGTGAATAAAATTAAATTTAGCCGATATTTTTTTGTTGACAAATGAAAAGTTTTGGTATATACTAATTATTGAATTTTGGTTTCAACTTAGCTTGAATTAAAAGGGAATTCGGTTAAATTCCGAAACAGCTCCCACTACTGTAAATAATATGCTTTTTTAGCGACAGAAAATATTTGCCATTGAGATTTTTTATTTTGAGAAGGTTTTTTCTGTTAGATGTGTTTTTCACTGAAATGTTATGAGTCAGGAGACCTGCCTTGTTCACAAATGTAATTTTCCGGGAGAGGGAAAAAATGCGTTTTAATGTTAATAAGGCAATTTCTGGGATTTTAGTATATTTATATCCTAGTCTTTTTGCGGTTTAACTTATAATGTAATTTTTTAAATACCTTTTCCTAATTTATAAGGAAAAGGTATTTTTTTATTTAATTGAGGGTTAAAATGAATGTAGAGAAAAGAAATTTAAGAGTTATATCACTGTTTTTGTTGGCTGGATTGTTGTTGGTTGTGGCGTTTGTCCTGAATGTTATAATCGGTTCAGCAGGTATTTCGTTGTCAGATATTTGGGGAACTATCACAGGTTCTGACGAAGTTTCTGATACAACTAAAAAAATTATTTTGGGACTTAGACTTCCAAGAACACTAGCAGCAATTCTTTCTGGTGCTTGCCTTGCGACTTCTGGTGTGTTGTTACAAATTTTCTTTAACAATCCAATTGTAGAGCCGTATATTTTGGGTGTTTCTTCTGGCTCAAATTTGTTTGTGGGACTTGTGATGCTTGCTGGGTTTAATTTTGGCATGGAAAGTATCAGTTCTTTTGGAATGTTTGTTGGTTCTTTTATTGGTGCTATGGTGATTATGCTTTGTGTTATTATAGCTTCTCAAAAAGTGAAGAGTATCACAACACTGCTAATTGTGGGAATGATGTTCAGCTATGTTTGCAGTGCGGTCACTAGTTTTATCACAACACTTGCGGACAAAGAAAAGCTCACAAACTTTACACTTTGGAGTATGGGCAGTTTTTCTGGATTTTTGTGGGATGATGTTATTTTGTTAGCACAAATTTCTTTGCCATTCTTATTTTGTGCTTGGATTATTTCAAAACAACTTAATATAATGATTTTAGGAGAAAAATACGCACAGTCCATGGGCGTTTCGATTAAAACTTTTAGGTTTTTGATTGTGTTTATATCAAGTGTTTTAACAGCAGTTGTCACGGCTTTTGCTGGACCTGTTTCGTTCGTTGGTCTTGCAGTTCCGCATATAATTAGAATTTTGTTTAAAACGTCTAACAACAAAATAGTTATTCCAGCAGCTTGCCTTTTTGGTGCTGTTATGACGGCTTTTTGCGATTTGTGCACTCGCACACTGTTAAGCCCATACGAAATTCCGCTTAGTGCGATAACTTCGATAATCGGAGCACCAATTCTCGTATTTTTATTATTAAGAAGAAAAGAAAATCAATTTTAGGAGGAAACTATGAATTCTACTATTAAAACCACCAATTTAAATGTTGGTTACGATAAAAAAACAGTTGTTTCTAATGTTGATATAGACGGACTCAAAGGACAAATAATTTGTTTGTTAGGACCAAATGGAGCTGGAAAATCTACAATTTTGAGAACATTAACAGGGCTTTTAGCACCAGTTAATGGCTGTGTAAAAATCTCTGGAAATGATATTGCAAAAATGGATAAAAAAACAATTGCCAAAAATCTTGCAGTTGTTTTGACCGATACGATAAGTCCGTATTTGATGAAAGTTTACGAATTAATCGCTATGGGGCGAACTCCGTATACTAACTTTTTTGGAAAACTTAGTGAAGACGACCACAAAATAATCGCACAAGCTATTCAAGATGTTGGTGCAGAAAATTTGAAAGATAGATATTATAGCGAGCTAAGTGACGGAGAAAAACAAAAGGTTATGATTGCAAGAGCTTTGGTTCAAGAGCCAGAATTGATTGTTTTGGACGAGCCGACAAGTCACCTTGATATTAGACATAAAATTGAAGTGTTAAGAATACTTAGAAAATTAGTCAACGAAAAAAACATGACAGTTATTTTGTCATTGCACGACATTGATTTAGCCATGAAAAGTTGTCAAAAAATTCTGCTTATAAACAAGGGAGAAATTGTTGCACAGGGTTGCCCAGAAGACATTATTACATCTGGCAGAATTAACCAGTTATATAATGTTGAGGGTGCAAAGTTCAACGAGCTTTTGGGTGCGGTGGAAATTGAGGGAGATAAAAACAAAGCAGATGTTTTGGTTGTTGCAGGTAACGGAACAGGTGCAAATATTTTTAGAGCCTTGTCAAAAGCTGGAATTGGAATAAATTCGGCTATATTGCATGAAAATGATATAGACAAACAGGTTGCAGAGGTTATTTGTAGCGAAATAATTTGCGAAAAAGCCTTTAGCGATATAAGCGAGCAAAGCTATCAAAAGGCTGAACAAATTATGATTAGTTCAAAAATTATTATAGACACAAATTTTCCTGTTGGGAGCATGAACAAGAAAAATGTTGATTTAGTTAAAAAGTCAATTGAAAAAAACAAAATAGTTTTTTCGCTAAGAGATAAAAAAGAAAGTCAAAATTTGTTTGGAGATACAGAAAAAATATGTTTTTGCAATAGTATAAACGAGCTTTCTGGAGCTGTTGCAGAGGTTTTGAGCAGGAGAGAAAATGAAGAGAAATAATTTTCCATTTTCGGCAGTCTTAGGGCAAAATGAATTAAAAAATGTTCTTATTTGGAATTTAGTTAACCCTAAAATCGGCGGTGTTTTGATTAGCGGTGAAAAAGGTACTGCAAAATCTACATTAGTTCGTGGACTTTCTGACATCACAAATAAATTGATTGTAGAAATTCCACTTAACACAACCGAGGACAGACTGATTGGTTCGATTAACTTTGAAAAAGCTATTAAATTTGGACTAAGAAGTTTTGAGCCTGGTTTACTCCAAAAAGCCAACGGAAATATTTTGTATATAGATGAAGTGAATTTGCTTGCTGATAATTTGATTAAATCAATTTTAGACGTAAGCTCAAGTGGCGAGTGTATTGTTGAGCGTGAGGGGATTTCTCACAGACATAGTTCAGTTTTCACGATGATTGGTAGCATGAATATTGAGGAAGGTGGACTTCGCCCACAATTTATTGATAGATTTGGTCTTTTTATTGACATTAAGGGAGAAAATAACGCAAATACAAGAGCCGATGTTGTTGAGAGAAGACTTAGTTTTGAAAAAAATTATGACGAATTTATAAAAGAATTTGAAGAAGAACAAGATTTTTTAAAAGCTAAAATAAGCCAAGCGATAAGCAAATTACATAAAGTTCAGGTCTTAAAATCTGCGTATGATTTAGCGGCACAACTCTCAAGAGATGGCAACTGTGCAGGGCACAGAGCAGAAATAACCATAATAGAAACGGCAAAGGCTATTGCTGTTTTAGAAAATAGATTGAGCGTAGAACATTCTGATATAATGGAAGCCACAAAATATGCACTGCCACACAGGGTGCGTGAAATGCCTCCGCAAAATACAGAGGACGACGAACAACAAGAAGAACCTCAACAAGAACCAGAACAAAACAGCGAGCAAGAAAACCAAGAGCCAGAAGAGCAACAGAAAAAAGACAGCGAGCCACCAAAAGAAACAGCACCACAAAATGGTGACAGTTTAGCACAAGAAAAAGTTGATGAAAGTGGCGAGATTTTTGCAGTTGGAAAGTGGCTAGAAAATAAAACAAAACAAAAAATAAACAAAGGCAGTGGCAGAAGAAGTCTAGTTAAAACCAACTATAACATGGGGCGATATGTAAAAAGTAGTTCAAAAAATAGCAAAAGCAGTTCGAGCGATTTAGCCTTTGACGCAACACTTAGAGCTGCTGCACCTTATCAAAAATCTCGTGATAAAAAAGGTATGGCAATAGCTATTACTGATAGCGATATACGAATTAAACAACGTGAAAAAAGAGTTGGCAATTACATTTTGTTTGTAGTTGATGCAAGTGGTTCTATGGGTGCAAAAAAGAGAATGAAAACTGTTAAAGCGGCAGTTTTGTCACTGCTTGGCGATGCATACCAAAAACGTGATAAAGTTGGACTAGTTATGTTCAAACAACAAAGTGCAGAGCTTATTTTAGATATGACACGCAGTGTGGATTTGGCACAAAAGAAAATGGAAACACTACCGACTGGCGGAAAAACTCCGCTTTGTTTTGGAATTGAAATGGCACAAAGAACAGTCAAAACAGCAATGTACAAAGAAAAAGACATTTTGCCAGTTGTGGTTTTAATCTCTGACGGCAGGGCGACTTTTGGTAGAAGCAAAAACGCTTTTAACGACGCTATTGAGTCTGCGAGAGCCTTGGCAAATGAAAAAATAAAGGCTGTTGTAATTGATGCCGAACAAGATTTTATTAAACTTGGAATGGCAAAAAAAATAGCTGATGAAATGAATGCAGATTATATAAAATTAGATGAACTAAAAACTCAATCACTACTTTCGGCAGTAGGAATGACTTTACACTAAGAAAGGAAATATAATTATGACAAAAAGAAAATATTATCCATTTACAGCAATCGTTGGGCAAGAGCAAATGAAAACAGCGTTAATTTTGAATGTTGTAAACCCATCACTAGGTGGTGTTTTAATTCGTGGCGAAAAAGGCACGGCAAAATCAACTGCTGTTAGAGCCTTAGCAGAGCTTATGCCTGTTATTAGCAAGGTGAAAACTTGTCAATTTGGCTGCGACCCAAAAGGAAAAGTGTTGTGCAGTGCTTGTCAAGAACTCAAAAATTCTGCTGAAGAATTTGAAGTTGTCGATGCAAAAATGAAAGTAGTTGACTTGCCTGTTAGTGCAACAGAGGACAGAGTTGTGGGAACTTTGGACATTGAACACGCACTAAAAAATGGTGAGAAAAAATTTGAGAGTGGAATTTTGGCACTTGCACACAGAAATATTTTGTATGTGGACGAAGTAAACCTACTTGACGACCATGTGGTAGATGTTCTTTTGGACTCGGCGGCAATGGGTGTTAACACAATTGAGCGTGAGGGGATTTCGTACAGCCACCCTGCTGTTTTTACATTGGTTGGAACAATGAACCCAGAAGAGGGCGATTTAAGACCACAACTTTTAGACCGCTTTGGACTGGTTGTTGATGTTTATTCTGAAAACAAAAAAGAGCAAAGAGCCTTGGTTGTCGAAAGACGTTTAGAATTTGAGGCAAATCCAGAAGAATTTGTAGCACGATTTGAAAAAGAACAAGAAATTTTGAGTGATAAAATCAAAAAGGCACAAAAGATTTTGCCTACTGTAACTTTTGAAAGAGAGATTTTACTCCTAGCAGCAAAACTTTCGATAGCACTAGGCGTTGACGGACACAGGGCTGACATTGGAATGATTAAAACAGCGACAACAATTGCAGCTTTTGACGGAAGAAACAAAGTTACTTTTGACGATTTAAAAGAAGCTGCGGTGTTTGTTCTACCTCATAGATTAAGAAGAAAACCATTTGAAAGTGGTGTGCTTGACCTTGCGAGTATTGAGCAAATTTTAAGTTCAGCAGATGAATAATGCTAGATATTTAATAGTTCTTTGGATTAGCGGAAACTGTAATCTTTCTTGTAAATATTGTTATGCACACGAAAAATGCAGTGAGAACATGAACTTTGAAACTGCAAAAGCAATACTTGATAAAATGAAAAATTATCCACTGACAATTCAGTTTGCTGGTGGTGAACCTATGCTAAATTTTGATTTAATAGAAAAAATTTGTGAGTATATAAAAGAAAATTCTATTGATGCCGTTTTGCAAATGCAAAGCAACGGAACACTGATAAATGAATATAATGCTAGAAAAATCAAAGAGCTAAAAATTGCTATTGGCATAAGTTTAGACGGAAAAAAGGCTATAAACGAGCAAGTCCGTGGTGCTACAAACAAGGTGTTACAAGGTATTATGGAGCTGAGAAATCAAGCGGTTATGATAAATTTAAATGCGGTTGTTACAAAATATAATGTTGAGCATTTAGACGAACTAATTGATTTGTCTTTGTGGCTTGGAAATGTTGGTGGAATAGGGCTTGACCTTTTGCGAAATGCGGGAAGTGCTATAAATTGTTTCGAGAATTTGCAAATTACAAAAGAACAGCTTGTCAATGGTCTAAAAAAAATGCACGAAAGAGCAAATGAAATTGAAAATCTTTCTGGCAAAAAGATAGGCATAAGAGAAATTGAAAAAGCTAAAAAAAGACTTGGCAAAAACACAAAATCAGAAAATTATTGCTATGCATCTATTGCTCATTCGATTGTTGTTTTGCCAAACGGAAAGCTATATCCCTGTGGTTCGCTTATAAACGAAAAGTATTTTATGGGAACGGCGACAGACTTTTCTCTTGAAAATGTCAAATGCACCTCTTGCAAAAAGCCCACAAAATGTGCAAATTGTAAATATAATTTTTATTGTGTTGGTTCTTGCCCATCAAGAGCAATTGTCAATGGCAGTACGGATTTAGACTGCGTTTTAGCCAAAACTTCTTTTGAAATTGCAGAAAGGATTACTAATTTTGAAAACTTTAATTAATATGTCAAATTCACCCATGGACATGGATAGATACGAAAATGCACAGCAAACAAAAGATTTTTATGAAAGTAGGAATTTAGACGGATACGAGCTTTTGCTTTGCAAAGCCATGCCAGATGTTCCAGAAAAACTATCCACTAGCAACGTTGTGGGAATACATCTGAACTTTACAACATTTTGGATGGATTTGTACAATAAAAATCACAATGCTTTGATAAAAGAATATGGCACACAGGAGAAAATTAACGAAATTTATGGTGGAGAAGATATATCTTTTTTGATAGACGGACTAAAAAAAGAACTTTTAAATACACAAAAAATAGGGGTAGAATACGTAGTTTTTCATGTTTCAGAAGTCAGTTTAGAAGAATGTTTCACTTTCAAACAAGGCTATACAGACGAAGAAGTTGTTCTTGCAGCGGCTGATATCATCAATAAGGCAACAGAAGATATTGACATTGACTTTTATTTTTTAGTAGAAAATTTGTGGTGGGCTGGGCTTAATTTTAAGTCACAAAAAGTCACAAAACTGCTTTTGGATAAGATAAATTATCACAAAAAAGGTATTATGTTAGACACTGGGCATTTGATGAGCACTAATGCCGAAATTCAAAACGAAGAAGAAGCGGTTGATTATGTCCTAAACGTGTTAGAAAATCACAAAGATTTGTTGCACTATATAAAAGGTATGCACTTTCACCAAAGTGTCAGCGGTAAATATATAAAAGAAACAATCTCAAAAAAACATGATATGCCAAGTGATTATAACGAAAAAATGTTCAAGGCTATGATGAATGTTTTTGCGATAGACACACATTCACCTTTTACAACTAAAAGAGCGAAAGAAATTATTGATTATGTTAAACCGCTCTATTTAACTCACGAGTTTGTGACAAGTGATGTACAAGAACACAACAAAAAGTTGGATACACAAATTAATGCAATTGGAGGATAAGATGATGATACTTCACAAATTTGAAAATGGCGACGAGGTACATACATATAGCAAAGCTATTGTTTGCACACTAAATGGAAAGAGAAAAGTTCTTTCCACAGGTCCAAATAACGGCGGATATAGCGAACATTTAACAGCAGTTTTTAACCAAGACGGAAAACCAGGTTCTGGCATGGCTTGCACTTTAAAAGCTCCAACTTATGAAGAACATCAAAATTTAATTGCAGAAGAACTTGGACTTGAGCCTTCTAAAACAACAGGTCTTGGAACTGCTGCCGACATGAAAAATGTTGCTATTGTAACAAAAGAATACAAAATGATGAGTGTTACCGCAGTTGTGACAGGTGGAATTGAAACTAACGGCGGACGTGTTGGCGACCCCGCAACATGGTACGAAGAAATGGGAAAAGGCAGTGACATCAAACTTGGCACAATTAATATTATGCTATTTATAAATGCCGATTTGACAAAAGGAGCATTAACAAGAGCCTTGGTTACTTGCACAGAGGCAAAAACTGCGGCAATTCAAGAACTACTTGCTCCAAGCAGATATTCAATGGGACTTGCAACAGGTTCTGGCACAGATGGAACAATTATTGTTGCAAATAGCGAAAGTGAAAACAAGCTAACAAATTCTGGCAAACACTCAAAATTAGGCGAGCTTATCGGTCTTGCAGTCAAACAAGCTGTGACAGAAACACTCGATAAACAAAGTGCCTTAAACAAAAAAACTCAACACAATGTTTTAAGACGTATGGATAGATTTGGTATTACACAAGAAAATTTTTGGGCTGAATACAAGGCACAAGAGGGCGACTTAAACAAAGCACAATTTGTTGACAAATTGTATAATTTTACAACAAGTGACGAGGTTTTGACATATTCGTCCTTGTATGCCCACTTGTTAGACCAGTTGATGTGGGATTTGATTAGTATAAAAGAAACAATGTTTGCAAGTAACAGTGTTCTTGGAATGATAACAAAACAACATCTTTCTTTGCCAGACTACAAAGCAACTATGGCAAAAGAAGAGGCAATTGATTTTATCATCAAAAGATACCTAGAAATTTGTACAAGTTTCTTTATAAATAAAAATAAAACAAAGGAAGAAAACAAATGAAAAAGTTATTAACAATTTTGCTTGCTGGTTCAATGATTTTTAGTTTAGCAGCTTGCAGTTCAGAGAGTTCAACAGAAAGTTCAGAAGAAAGCTCAACATCATCACAAGAAAGCAGTCAATCAGAAAGCTTAGAAGAAGAGAGTTCAGAAGAAGAATTAAAAGAACTAGCAGAGCTAAACCCAACATACTCAAGCCTATTTGCAATAGAAGATTTAGGCGATGGAATTAAAAAAGTAACAGATTATGACGGTCAAGAGATTATTCTTGTGCCAAAAGAATTAGCAGAAGTTCCAGCGGAATATAGCGACGATATCGTAATCAGAACACCAGTAGAAAACGCAGTTTTTCTTTCATCAACATTTGTAGCTAGTTTTGGTAATATCGAAAGCGACAATGTTTTTGATAGTATTGCAGCTGTTTCTAATGATGTAGATGGATATGCAAATATTCCAGCTATTGCAGACCGCCTAGCTTCTGGCGATATAGCTGATATAGGCGGTAACTACACAGACCCTGACTACGAAACAATTATCTCTTTAAACCCAGACGTTGTATTTGTAACAAGTGGTACTTATGCAGACACAACTTCAATGGAAAAATTTGACGAATTGGGAATTACTTATGTTGGAATTGCCGAGTATGTAGAAACTGACTATGTTGCACGTATGGAATGGTGCAGAATGTTCTTGACATTCTTTGACGAAGACGAAACAGCTGCTCAAATTATGGAAAGTGCAGAAGAAAATATAGCAAACGCACAAGCATTAGTAGAGGGTAGCGAACAACCAAAAGTTTTATTTGCATCTTCATATAGTGGCACAGTATATGTAACAAGCCCTGACTCTTGGGTCGGAAATATGATTGGCGATGCTGGCGGTGACTATCTTTTAGCTGATGAATACGAAGTTGGACTAAGCTATTCACTAGAAGAATTTATCTTAAAAGCAGAAGAAGCAGACATCATTGTTTGGACTGGAACACCTGGTTATGGTGCAACAAAATCTGTAGTTTTTGAAGAAATTCCACTTCTTGCAGATGTTCCAGCAGTTCTAAACGACAAATTATATTCATATTCAGACTTGTTCTGGTCTTGTGTTGATGAAACAGACATTATGTTCGAAGATTTGGTAGCAGTTTTTTATGAAGAAGATTTTGCTGACAGAGAGCTAAAATACTTCCAAAAAATGGCTGAATAAATAGAGTGCTATAGCAACTTGATTATTATTAGGCTTATAAATAAGTGAGCAGAAATTTTGTCAAAAGTTTTAAAAACCACAGCTAATACTTTCGTATTAGCGAGGATTTTTAGAGATTTTGGCAAGATTTATGCCACTTAGTTAAGGACTAATAATATTCAAATTGCTATATATATAGGGCGACTTTGTTGTCGTCCTATATGTTTATTTTAATATTAAAAATAGGAGTTATCATAAAATGTTTAAAATAGTAGGAATAATTCAAGGAAATCACATTGTTGCAAAATTTAATCAAGTTTTAGAAAATTTATCTGAAAGTTTTAAAAAAGAAGTTTCGTTTGTTCAATACGAGATTTACGACATTGACAACGACAAAAATGTACTTAACAATTGCAAAAAAGATTTGAAAAATGCAGATTTTATTTTTTGTGACCTACATGGGGGCTTAACTTATTTTAAAAGTTTTATTGAACTCAAAAACGCATTTGACAAAAACAATTCTTTTTATTTCAGTTCAGGTATTGACAGCGAAATAGAAGAAATGTCTAAAAAGAGCACACTACTTCCGCATTTGAGGTTTGCAATTGCATCGTATATGGAAGCTGGCGGAGCGGAGAATTATACAAATACACTTAAATTTATTGCAAATAAAGTTGGCAAAATCTCTTGTGATTTCAAAGAAGTTTCTATCCCAAAATGGAGTGGAATTTACACAAAAAATCACGATGATATAAACAAAGATGAATTTATCGAAAATATTATTTCGCAAAACAAACCAATTATTGGTGTGTGGATTGGCTTTTTTTATTACCAAAATTATAACACAAGACATATCGACACAATTATAGAAAATATCGAAAAACAAGGCTGTGTAGCCTATCCAGTTTACTCTAACACCATTCCAACAACAGACGGAACTTATGGTGGAACAAGAGTAGATTTAGAAGAATATTTTATTAAAGACGAAAAAACTGTGATAGACTCATTGATTGTTACAATGGGCTATTCACTTACAATAAATAGTGCCCCAGGCGAGGGCTTGACAAGGGTTGACACAAGCGTGTTCGAGTTTTTAGATGTTCCAATTTTTCAAGGAATGATTACCAACTGGACTTATGAAAAATGGAAAAAAGAACTTGTTGGATTAGATGCATCATATCTTTCCATAAATGTATATCAGCCAGAATTTGACGGACAAATTATAGGAACAGTTTGTTGTTCGACAGAAGAAATAGAAACAAAATACGGTGTTAATACTATTCTGATGCCAATTGACGAGAGAATTGAAAAACTTGTTAAGCTTGCAAAAAACTGGGCAATACTCAGAAAAATTCCAATGTGCGAGAAAAAAGTTGCGATAATATTGCACAATATGCCACCAAGAGCCGACATGATTGGTGCGGCTTATGGGCTTGACACACCTGAGTCAGTTTATAATATGTACAAAGCATTGGTTGAAAACGGACTAAAAGTAAATTTTCCATTCGCAAACGGAAAAGAAATCATAGATAGAATTACAGACGGACTAACAAATGACGGCAGATTTATGTCAGAAGAACAAATGCTTGAAAAAGCCGATTTTGTCGCAACAAAAGAAGATTATTCAAAGTGGTTTAGTAACTACAACAAAATTGTAAGCGACAAAATCACAAGCGATTGGGGCAAAGCACCAGGGGAATTTATGGTGGTAGATGACAAAATTTTAGTCCCTGGAATTGTTAACAAAAACCTATTTGTAGGACTTCAACCCCCACGAGCATTCGAGGAAAAAGCAGAAGAGTGTTATCACTCAACTGACATGGTATGCCCTTGGCAATACCTTGCGTTTTATCATTATTTAGAAAATGTCTACAAGGCTAATATAATAGTTCACGTTGGAACTCACGGAAGTTTGGAGTGGCTACCGGGCAAAGAAATTGCACTGTCACAAGATTGTTACCCAGACCTTGCAATTGGCTGTATACCTCATGTATATCCTTATATTATTGATGTGCCGGGTGAGGGTGCTCAAGCAAAAAGAAGAAGTAACGCAGTTATTTTAGACCACTTAATTCCGTCGATGAAAGAAAGTGGAGTCTACGAAGATTTAGAGATAATTGACAACATAATTGACCAATACCACAAAGCCGAAAAAGATGACCAAAACAAGTTGCCGATTATTTTAAAAGAAATTTGCGAAAAAGCTGAAAAGGCTAATTTGTTAGAAGATTTGAGAATGACAGCAGAAGAATTTTCAACAGAAAAAGGAAATTCTGTTGAAAAACTTCATGTTTGGATAAGCGAAATAAAAAGTTCAGTTATCAAAGACGGACTTCACACATTCGGACTTCCGCCAGTTTTGGAAGATGACAGAATGAAAAATATGCTAAGACTCTTGACTAGGGTTAAAAACAAAACAGTTTTGAGCCTAAGAAGTGGCATAGCAATTGCAAAAAAACTCGATATAGATAATATTTTAGACAATCCATCACAAGAAACAAACGGAAAAACTAATGCAAGATTAATTGAAGAATTTGACAAAATTGCGATTAAAATTTTTGATGAATTAGAAATAAATAATTACAACAGCTCAAAAATTGACGAAGTTATAGCAAATAATTTTACAAAAGAAGAAATTGTTCTAACAAATGAGCTCAAAAAAACTTTGACATTTGCAATAGAAGATGTTTTGCCAAGACTAGAAAAAACAACAGACGAAATCAAAAACTTTATAAAAGCAGTTAATGGAGAATTTGTTGTCCCAGGACCAAGCGGAGCACCAAGCAGAGGAAATGCCGACATTTTACCAACAGGCAGAAATTTCTATATGATAGACCCATCTACAATTCCAAGCAGAGCGTCTTTTGAAGTTGGCAAAACGCTTGCTAATCAAATGCTCCAAAAGCATAAAGAAGAACATGGGGAATACCCAAAAAATGTTGCTATTATTGTGTATTCAGGCGAAACAATCAAAACTTGTGGCGATGATGTTTCAGAGATTTTATATTTATATGGTATAAAACCCGTTTATCTTGGCGAAACAGACAGAGTTATTGGGCTAGAAGTTATTCCACTTAAAGAACTTGGCAGACCAAGAATTGACGTTACTCTTAGAATTAGCGGTCTGTTTAGGGATACTTTCCCAAATCTTATAGAACTATGCGACACAGCGGTTAACATGGTTGCAACGCTCGAAGAAGACGACAGCCAAAATTTTGTTAGAGCAAATATTTTAAAAGATATCAAAAAATTTATGGACGAGGGAATGAGCGAAGAACTTGCAAGAGATGAGGCAAGTGTGAGGATTTTCGGTTGCCCTCCCGGAACTTATGGTGCAGGTGTAGATATTTTAGTAAACAGCAAAAAATGGGAAACTAGTGACGATTTAGGGCAAGTCTACATAACTTGGAGCGGTCACGCATACAGTAAAAACCGCCACGGAACAAGCTCACAAAAGCTACTTTCTCACAGATTATCTAACTGTACTGCGACTATCAAAAACATATCTTCAAGCGAAAATGATATGCTTGACAGCGACGATTTTTATAATTATCATGGTGGACTCATAAGTGCAGTTAAAAAAGCAAGTGGCAAATCGCCAGAGTCATATTCTACTAATGCAAACGATGTTTCTCATATCACAACAAAAACAGTTAAAGAAGAAACGGCAAGAATTATGAGAGCGAGAATTAACAACCCAGAGTGGATAAAAGGTCTACAAAAACATGGCTATAAGGGTGCTCAAGAATTTTCGTCAATGTTCGACATTGTTTTTGGTTGGGACGCAACAGCAGACGTTATGGAAAACTGGATGTACGACAGCCTTTTTGATAGATACTTAAATGACGAAGAACTTCGTGAGTGGATAAAAAAAGAAAACAAATGGGCACTTCACGCAATGAGCGAAAGACTCTTAGAGGCATCACAAAGAGAGATGTGGGACGCAGACGAAGAAAAACTAGAAAAACTCCGAGAAATTTATATGGAAATGGAAGGCGACTTTGAGGGCTAAAGTTATAGCAACATGAATATTATTAGTCCTTAACTAAGTGGCATAAATCCTGCCAAAAGCTCTAAAAATCCTCGCTAATACGAAAGTATTAGCTGTGGTTTTTAAAACTTCTGACAAAATTTCTGCTCACTTAT
>JAWXUN010000257.1:0-2544 GCA_044426425.1 Clostridia bacterium
ACAATCGAGCCGTCACGAATTTGCATATCATAAGGGCTACCAATCCAGCCGTCACCCTCTGGCACAACATCAAGATGAGCCATAACAACTGCGTTTTCTTCGCCCTCGCCTATCTCGGCATGGCAAGCGTAGTAGTCAACATTTTTTGCTTTTAATCCATATTTTTCAGAAAGTTCCATGGCAAAATCAATTGCCTTTGCACAATCTTTTCCGTATACATAAATTCCATCAGGCTCGCTTGCGACAGACGGAATAGCAATCATTTCTTTGCAGTCGTTCATTATATCGTCCCAGTAATTCAAAATTTTTTCACCGAACATAAAATCCTCCGTAATTTTTTAAAAATTTTTTACATATATAATAATAACTCTTTTGGCTTGTTAAGTCAATAAATTTATGAGGTGAAGTTTTTTTGATTGATATAATTTGGATTGCCATGATACTTGTTTCTATTGTGTTTTCTGTTGCAAATGGAAATATAGCCGAACTTTCTTCTTCTCTTTTTAGCGGTGCAGAAACAGCCGTCACCCTCAGCATCAGCCTTTTGGGTGGAATGTGTTTTTGGCTTGGTATAAGCGAGCTTGTAACAAAATCTGGCATTAACAAGATTGTTAATAGGCTTTTGATGCCTGCTGTCAATTTTCTTTTTCCGAAATTTAAGGAGAATGAAAAGATTAAAGAAAAAATTTGCCTTAACATCACGGCTAATCTCTTGGGACTTGGCAACGCCGCAACACCCCTTGGCATTGAGGCGGTAAGCGAGATGGCAAAACACGAAAAAAACTCGGACAAACCGAGCAAAGAGATAATTTTGTTTGTTATAATCAACACGGCATCTTTGCAACTTTTGCCGACAAACATGGCAAATTTACGCAGTAGCTACGGCAGTAACGAGCCTTTTTCTATACTTGTACCTGTGTGGATTGTTTCTCTTTCTGTTATGCTTTCTGTGATAATCTTTGCAAAAATTTTAGAAAAAAGAGGTATGTCTAATCATGGCTTACGTAGGTGAAATTTTGCCACTTGTGATAGTCGCCTTTGTGCTCTGTTTTGCTTATTTAAAAAAGATTTCTGTGTTTTCTGTCTTTGTCACTGGTGCAAAAAAAGGGATAAGCACTTGTCTTTCTGTTTTGCCTACCTTGGTTGGCATTGTCACAGCTATCACAATGCTGTCCGCATCTGGTGCACTAGAAAGTTTTGTTAATATCACAAAGCCGTTTTTTGAAATATTTTCTTTTCCAACAGAACTTTTGCCCCTTGCGATACTCCGCCCAATCTCTGGCAGTGGTGCAAACTCGGCTGTTATAAATATTTTTGAAGAATTTAGCCCTGATAGCAGTATCGGAAAAATTGCCTCGGTTCTATCTGCCTCAACCGAAACAACTTTTTATGCTGTTTCTGTTTATATGGGCAACAGAAATTATAAGTCGCTTTCTTACACAATTCCTGTGTCACTTTTTGGGGACTTTTTGGCAGTTGTTTTGTCTGTTGTTATTATTGGTTCTTGATTTTTTTGCAAAATTAGAGTATCATAATACTATCACTTATGAAAGGTTGTTTATTATGATATTAGAAGAAAAAACACTAAAAGAAGAGCGTGTATTTGACGGCAGAATTATAACAGTTCACAGCGACACAATCTCTCTACCAAACGGAAGCACATCTAAAAGAGAAGTTGTCAAGCACGGTGGCGGAGTTTGCGTTGTTGCCCTTGATGAGCAAAATAATGTATATTTAGTTAGACAATTTAGATATCCATACAAAGAGGCAATTTTGGAAATTCCAGCAGGAAAACTAGAAAAAGGCGAAGACCCTTTTGAGGCTATGAAACGAGAACAACAAGAAGAAACAGGAACTATCTCTGAAAAATATATTGACCTCGGAAAACTCTATCCAACACCTGGATATTGCAGTGAAATAATCTATATGTGGCTTGGCAGAATTACTGGATTTACTGAACAAAATTTGGACGAGGGCGAATTTTTAGATGTAGAAAAAATTCCACTAGATACATTAGTCAAGATGATAATGAACGGTGAAATTAAAGATGCAAAAACCCAAGTAGCTATCCTTAAGACACATTTGTTAGTTTCACAAAATTTGATTTAATATACATTTTTTTGCTAAAATCTCAAAAAAAAGACTGCCACAAAAAAGTGACAGTCTTATTCTCTTTATGTCCTTATTGGCACTTGCAATCCTCGTCTATCGCACTTGGTGGAAAAAACTCGTTCACTGGGAACTCAATTTGTTTGAAAAGGTCGCAAGGGCTGTCGTTTGTTGTTATGCATTCTTTGTCTGGCAAGCAAAAATCGTAAGCTGGAATGAGCATTTGTGTGTTTCTAACAATTTGCACAATGATAAAAATTCCAAGAGTTACATATACAGAATTTTTGCAGTGTTGCTCAAACTCTCCGCCGTATCTCTTGCAGATTTTTTCTGGAATTGCACAACAATTGTCGCCACAACCATGCATAACTCCGCTACAAAGTTTTGCTGAAAGTGCAATAGGTTCTGCCACTTGCACAACCGCTTTGGCACTCC
>JAWXUN010000022.1:0-14172 GCA_044426425.1 Clostridia bacterium
GGACGATATGGGAAATCTTTGGGTAGCCCTTTGGGGTGGCTCAAAAGTTGTGTGTTACAAAGCCGAAACAGGCGAAAAAATTGACGAGGTTATCATGCCAGAAAAGAATGTTTCTTGTTGTGCCTTTGGCGGAAAAGACATGAACAAATTGTTTGTTACAACTGCAAGTGACGACAAAACTGGTGCTCTATATTGCGTTGACATGGGTGAGATTAAAGGGCGAAAATCTTTTGTGTACAAAAATATTAATTAAGAATGAAAATGCCTACTGAACAAATTATTCAGTAGGCATTTTCAGCTATATTTTTTTTATTCAACTGGGATTAATTTAAAAGACACATCGTCCATGTTAAAGTTTCCGTCGTTTTTGCAGACTAAGATTATTTTCATTCTTTCATAAGATGCAAAGCCGTCTAGCGATAACACGTAGTCTGTTTTTTCTTGGAAATTTTGGTGTTTATTTATTGTGATAAACTCCACTGGGTCTGGGTTAGGCCATGTTTGCTCGTCATGGAAAATTTTCATTTCCCACTCGCCCATAATTCCCTCAAAAACCATAGACATTCTTTTTTCAGTTTCGGGATAAACCGCTCTTGCCGTAAACAAAAGATACTCAATGTTAGGGTCTGGCTGATAGTTGCTGAACAATATAAACTCGTTTGAGTTCATGTCGTCAAAGTTGTATGTTTTTTCTGTATCGGTAAAGCCGTCAGAGTTAGGCCAGATTTTAAAACTATCAATAGACATTTCTTTGTCGCCACCAACAAGTCTTTCAAATGGCTCTGCCTGTTCAACATCTATGCTAAATGTAGCTTGTATATCAGAGTCTACAACCTGTGCACAAATGCCGACCGTGGTTGCTCCCTCTTTTACTCTTGCCAAAACTTGTAGCAAACCATTAAACATTTTTTGAGTATGAGATTTTGTATATGTGCCGTCACATGGGTCACCGCCAGAAACAGAAACAATCTCAGCATTTTCTTCGTCAAGAATAGTAGCCTTGATTAATTTATTAGCATTTTGAACGTGGTTTCCATCTTTATCTAGCATAGAAATTTTGAACATAGCAATATCTTCACCAGTGTTGCTTATTCCGTTTTTCATGCTTTCTATAACTAATTTAACAGGTTCAGAAGCGGTAACGCTTTTATCTCTTGCGATTATCTTGCCGTCTTTGTCGTATGCAATTGCCTCTATATATCCAGGTTGATACTCAACATTCCATTCAGGAGCATCGTATTTTTCGCAACATTTAATGCCTTTGCTTTCGCCATTAACAACAAGCTCAACGCTATCTGCATTGTTATATACAACAACTCTAACATTTTTTCCTTCTCTGCCAGGCTGTGTCCAATGCGGAAAAACATGAACAATCGGACTGCTTTTCCACAGTGCTTTTAATAGATAACTCTTATCTTTTTCAAAACCACAGCTATCCGTTGCACCAGAAGAGGACATTAATTTAGGCCAATATGTTTCGCCCCTATATTCTTGACCTGTCCATAGATATGTTCCGCTTATGTAAGGGTGAATTTCCATGCCTTTGATTGTGCCCGCACAAGATGCACTTGTTATTCTTCTTTGAATATCATAGTCATTTGCATAACTGCCACCAAGCAAATTTTCTTCTTGAAAATGAATTCCACGAGTACCAGCAGCACAAGCTGTTTCAGATGCAATAATAGCTTTGTTTGGATGTGTTTCGTGCATTTTGTCGTATAGATGAATATTATAATTAACACCAACAACATCAGACTCAGCAGCTGCGTTACTGTCAAAATATCCGCCATTTAGTGCTATTGTAGTTGGTCTACTTGTGTCATAAGCTTTGACTAATCTTCGTAACTGTTTAACAAGTCTGCCACCTGTAACCGTGTTCTGAAGCGGTTCTTCGTTACCAATTGACCAAATAACAACGCTTGGGTGATTTCTGCCACATTTCAATGTTGTTATCAGTTCGTTTTGCGTTTTATCGCTCCAGTTAAACCATCTGTTTTCTTCCATTACCATAATGCCGTTTTTGTCGCAAAGGTCTAAAAGCCCAGGAGCTGTTGGATTATGTGCCGACCTATAAGCATTTGCTCCCATTTCTTTCATTTCCAAAATTCTATATTCATAAATAGATTTTGGTATTGCCACGCCTAAATTAGAGTGGTCTTGGTGATAACACAAGCCCCTTTGCTTAACACTTCTGCCATTTAGGTAAAAACCTGTTTCGCTGTCATATCTAATTGTTCTAAAGCCAAAACTTGTGTCGTAGTCATCAATTATTTTGCCATCTAAAATAATTTCTGTTTTTAAATTGTATAGATTTGGAGTATCCAAGTCCCAGATTTCTGGATTGCTTATGCTCATTTCTTGTTTAACAATATTTTCGCCATAGCCAACTTTTGCTGTGTCAGTTACAAAAGCGATAATCTCGCCTTGTGCATTGATAACACTTTGTTTAATCTCTATGTCAGAGTATATATCTGAGCAATTCCAGACAGTTGTTTCAACTGGAACAGACCATTTTTTGTCAGCTATATATGTTGGATTAACATAAGTGCCCCAAACATCAACAGAAATTTCGTCTGTTATAATTAGCCAAACATCTCGGTAAATACCTGCACCTTCATACCACCAGCCCTCAATGTCGTCATTTTCAATCTTAACAGAAATTGTGTTAACAACTTCATCTAATAAGTATGGTGTGATATCCATATAAAAAGGATTGTACATACTTTGGTTTTGACCAGCAGGGCAACCATTGCACCACACTGTTGTTTTTTTGCCAGCACCATCAAACAAAAGAATAAATCTTTTTCCATCAACTTGACAAGGCAACTTAAAGTGACGTCTGTACCAAGCTGTTTTTCTTTCAAAAGAACCCTGTGTTGGATTAAATTTTTCGTTTGGCTCTCCAAAAAGAACATAGTCGTGAGGAATTCTTACATTTTCAAAATCCCCATCATAGAAACTTGCCATAGCCGCACCCAAACCGTTTTTTGCTTTGCTGTGCATATATGTTGGATATTTGCCGATAACCTCTTTGTGTGGAATATCTCCTAGATGAAATTTCCAACCTTCGTTCAACAAAAACTTTTCTCTCATTTTTTTATAAAACTCTCCCTCTTAAAATATAAATGCCTTTGCATTTATGTTTATTATATACTTAAATCACAAATTTTTCAATGTTTTGTTGCTAAAAAATATTAACTAAAATTAATATAAAAAATATGTGCAAGAGCACTAAAAAAGACTTGACAAATCTTTAATACTGTACTATAATAAAGTAAACGAAGACGTTGTGCATTTTGCATGACGTCTTTTTGCATTTTATTAGGAGGGAAAAAGTCAATGCCATATAGAAATTTATTAGAGGAAAAAAATACGATTAACGAACTTTTGGCTCGTTATGGAGTTAAGTTTGGTATCTATAAAAACAATGTTTTTAACGAACAGTTGTTTCCGTTCGACCCTATTCCAAGAATTATAACAAAAGAAGAATTTGATGTGTTAGAGATGGGTCTTAAACAAAGGGTTAAGGCTTTGAACTTGTTCATAAAAGATATTTATAACGAAAAAAATATCGTAAAAGACAATATTGTGCCAGAAGAATTTATATATGCATCAAGTGGATATCTAGCAGAGTGCGAGGGCGTTATGCCTCCAAAAGGAATTTTTTCGCATATTTCTGGCATAGATTTAGTTCAAGGAAAAGACATGAATTGGTATATACTAGAAGACAACCTGCGTGTTCCTTCTGGTGCGTCTTATCCAATGATTGCCCGCAAACTTACAAGACGATGCAGTCCGGAAACATTCCAAAACAACAAAATAGAAGAAAATCGTGACTATGCAAAACTCTTGAAAAAAACAATGGACTATGTAAACACAGGCGGTCACAATGTTATCTTAAGCCCAGGCAGATACAACGCTGCTTATTTTGAACATTCGTATTTAGCAGAGCAAACAGGGGCACATCTCGCAACTGGCGAAGAGCTTGTAGTAGAAAACGACTTTTTGTATTTCAAAGATTATTCTGGCAAAAAAGAAAAAGTTGGTTCAGTTTATCGCCGAATTTCTGACGAATACCTAGACCCAATGACTTTTGAGCCTAGTTCTCTAATCGGAATACCTCATATCTATGATGTGTTCAAAAAAGGAAATGTTGCACTAATCAACGCACCAGGAAACGGTGTTGCAGACGACAAGGGAATTTATTATTTTGTTCCTAAAATGATTGAATATTATTTAAACGAAAAGCCAATTTTGCAAAATGCACCTACATATTTGCCTTTCTATAAAAAAGATATGGACTATGTTTTGGAAAACTTTGATACTCTTGTCTTAAAAGATGTTGCAGAAGCTGGCGGATATGGTGTTGTTTTTGGCAACAAAATGACAAAAGAAGAAAAAGAAAAATTTATTGAATTACTAAAAAAAGAACCACGCAGATTTATTGCACAAGAGGTTATTGACTTTTTGGATATAAATGTTATTGACGGCGAAACCACTGTTCCTAGAAAGGCAGATTTACGTGCATTTGTGCTTATGGCAGAAGAGCCAATGGTGTGGAAAAGTGGACTCACAAGATTTACTAGAGATCCAAATTCATTTATAGTTAACTCATCACAAGGAGGAGGTTTTAAAGACACATGGGTATTATCTCGATAGAACATTCAGACAGATTATTTTGGCTTGGCAGGTACACAGAGCGTGTGTATACCACATTGCTTTTGTTCGCAAATTCTTACGATATTATGATTGACGCAGATGTGGATAACTACATAGAATTTTGCAAAAAATTAGATATCCCAAATATTTATACAAGTGATAACAACTTTGTTATGCACTATTGCTTTGACAAAGAGGACACAAACTCAATTTATTGCAACCTCATTCGTGCTTATGACAACGCAATTGTACTGCGTGAAGAAATTAGTAGCGACGCTCTTTCTTATATTCAGCTTGCAATATACGAAATGGAAAAAGCAAAAGTTTCTAAAGCACCACTAATGGCACTGCAAAAGGTTATAGATGTGCTGATGGCTTTTTGGGGAATGATTGACGATAAAACAGACAACAAAAATGCAAGAAATATCATAAAAACAGGCAAACATATAGAAAGACTAAGCCTATATGGACGCTTGCACAGCTCCGACGACGAGATATCAAGAGAGGTTAACAGACTTCTTGGTCGTATTCAACAAACAAAGTTAGTTTATCAAAAAAAAGAACTAGAAAAAATTTATATACTTGCAAATGCAAAAGAAATGGACTATTATAGTATTGTACAAAAAGTCGAACATTTAATATGAGAGGATAACTAGTCTATGAAGAATTTGTGTTTTCACTACCACATGGAAATAAAGTTTGAAAAAATGGTGAGTAAGCATAGGTTTACGCTGAAATGCATTCCACAAAACGGCGATTACCAAGAGATTTCTAATCTTAGCTACGATGTTTTTCCAAACGATTTTATGAATTTGAGTAACGACTCTTTTTCAAACAACACGCTAATCGGTTTTATACCAAACGAACACAAAAAATTCTATGTAGATGTAACAGGCATGGCTCTTGTAGGCGGAAACAAAGCAAAAACAAAGTATAACAAGCACGAAGTTGCTTTCTATAAATATCCAACTAAAATAACAAGCTTCGGTGAAACGCTGAAAGAATATTTTTCAGCGTTCACTTTTTCGTGTTCAATGAGCAATTTAGAAAAATCTGTCTTGATGATGAAAAAGCTGTATACTGACTTTGAATATCAAAAAGAAGTGACAAGCTTAAGCACAACAGCAGAAGAAGCTATGAGTATTGGAAAAGGTGTATGTCAAGACTATGCACAGATTTTGATTGCACTTTGCAACAAAGCAAATATCCCCGCAAGATATGTCGCTGGGCTTTTAGTCGGCGAGGGTTATAGCCATGCATGGGTAGAGATTTTTGAAGAAGACAAAGACGGCAAAGGTGTTTGGATAGCCTTAGACCCAACGAATAATCTGATAGTCGATGATATGCACATAAAAATTTCTTGTGGCAGAGATTATAGCGACTGCCTAATAAACCAAGGAGTTTTTTATGGCGGAGGAAAACAAATCCAAAAAATTTCAGTTATTGTTTACGAATGTAATAAATAAGTAGCAAGTTTTTTTGGGAAAAGAAAGGCATGGTCATAAATATGATACAATCAGTAGCAGAAATACAACTTCCAGTAGACGAAGTTTTATCTGTTAAAAAAAAGAGAATTATGCCGTTAAACCATAGTGATTTAACAGCTTTAAAACGCATTAGTATTGTAACAGGCATTCACGGAGATGAGCTAGAGGGACAATATGTATGCTATAAATTGTCAGAGATTTTGCAAAATAACATAGAAAAATTAAAGGGCATTGTGGATATCTACCCAGCCCTCAACCCTTTTGGCATAGACTCAATAACAAGGGGTATCCCTGCCTTTGACCTAGATATGAACAGAATTTTCCCTGGTAGTATAGACGGCGACATGAACGAATATCTAGCATCTAAAATTATAGAAGATGTAAAAGGTTCGGACCTTTGCATAGACATTCATGCGAGCAATATTTTTTTGACAGAAGTTCCACAAATCAGAATAAATAATCTACACGCTGATATGCTGATGAACTATGCAAAAAATGCCAACGTAGATTTAATTTGGGTTCACGGTGCAAGCACAGTGCTAGAAACAACTTTTGCACATTCTCTAAATGTTTTAGACACTCCAACTCTTGTTGTAGAAATGGGCGTTGGTATGCGTATCACAAAAGAATACGGCAATCAACTTTTAGACGGAATTTTTAATTTAATGAGAATTTTAGGAATTTTTGATAGCGAAGAAAAGTCAGTAAAAACTCCAGTTGTTTCAGACGGAGCAGACGATGTTATATTCTTAAACGCACCAGTTTCTGGTATTTTTATAAAAGAAAAAGACCACGGAGCTTTTGTAGAAAAAGACGAGGTAATCGGAAAAATTGTCAATCCTTTAAGTGGCGAGATTTTGGCAGAAATCTTGGCAGAAGAAAACGGTTGGCTTTTTACAATTCGTGAATATCCAGTTGTTAGCGAGGGTTCGCTTATGGGCAGAATTATCAAAGAAAAAGTATACAAAGGGGGTAAAGAATAATGGAGAAAAAAATATTATTTGAAATCCCTGCTATGTATCGTGACGATTTTAGAATAACAGGATACAGCTTTGGTACAGGCGAAAAATCGGCTTGTGTTGTTGGAAATATGCGTGGAAACGAAAACCAACAATTATACACTTGTTCAAAATTAATTCAAGCTCTAAAAAAAATAGAAGAAAGCGGTTTGATAAATAAAGGCAAAGAAATTTTGGTTGTGCCTTCTGTTAACACGTATTCTATGAACACAAAAAAGCGTTTTTGGAGCATTGATAACACCGACATAAACAGAATGTTTCCAGGTTATGACCAAGGCGAAACAACACAAAGAATAGCCGCTGGACTTTTTGGAAATATCAGCGACTACGAGTTCGGAGTGCAGTTTGCATCGTTCTATATGCCAGGCAATTTTATGCCACACGCTAGGGTGATGAGCATTGGCGACAAGCCCGACAGCGAGCTTTTGGACTTGGCAAAAGATTTTGGTTTGCCGTATGTTGTGTCGCACGAGCCTCGCCCTTACGACACGGCTACCCTGAATTATAATTGGCAAGTGTGGGAGTCAAAAGCTTTTTCGATTTACACAACAACCACAGACGAAATAGACAAAGATAGTGCTATTCAAGCCGTTCGTGCAATCATAACTTTTTTAGGGAAACAGGGAATAATCAACTATATTGGGCACGAGGGATATATTTCAAAAATTGTTTCTACAAAAGATATTATTACTGTTCGTGCAAAAAGTTCTGGCTTTTTCGATAGCTTTGTAAAAGCTGGTGATGTTGTGCGAAAAAACCAAGTTCTAGCAGAAATCACCCATAGTTACGAGGGAAACGTAATTGACAGAATTGTTTCAAATGTAGACGGAGTGATTTTATTTGCAAGAAACGGAAGTAAAATGTATGCAAACACTGCCGTATACAAAATAATTCCAGAAAATCCAGTTTATTAATCGTAAAACTAAAAAGTGCAAGATTTTCGGGTAATTTCCAATAATCTTGCACTTTTATTTTTTTAGATATTAAAAATTTATGCCATTGTTTCAAGCATTTTTAATGTAACTTCATACTCGCATTTTTCGCCTTTTAAAAATTTTTCGCATTGGTCAAGCATATATTCGCCCATTCTTGCAAGCTCTTTGCCACTACTACCTGCTATGTGACTTGTTAAAAAAACATTTTCCATTTCTAAAAGAGGGTTGCCTTTTTGCGGTTCTTCTACATCTAAAAGTGCCGTTCTGTTGTTCTCTTCTTTTAGTGCTCTAATCATATCGTCCTCAACAATTTGTTTGGGTCTGCCTGTGTTTATAAAAGTTGCATTTTTTTTCATTCGCTTAAATTGCTCATAAGTTATCAAGCCAATAGTCGCTGGCAAGTTCGCTGTGTGATTTGAAATTACCAAGCATTTTTCAAAAATTTCGTTCATTTCAACTTTTTTTGCATTGCACAAATTTGCGTCTTCTTCGCTTAAAAATGGGTCGCAAACCAATACATCAAGTTGATAAGACTGCAACATTTTCATAACTCTTTTGCCAATCATACCAGCACCCAAAATGCCAATTTTAACATTATAATTTCCTTCTTGTTCACGGAAATAATCAACGGCAACTTCTCTGCCAAAATTTCTGTATCTTCTCATGTTTTGAAAGTAACCTTTTGTCGCCAAAACAATTTGTGCTACTGTGTATTCGGCAACTGGAATTGCGTTTGCCGCCCATGCACTAAACACTGGGATTGACTTTTGCAAAAACGGTTTAGCAAAACGCTGAACTGTTCCAGCACCATAAAATATAGCCTTTAAATTCGGCAAATATTCGTCTATTTCTTCCTCGGTTAACACAATCATTCCCCAAGTAGAAAAGATGTATTCTGTGTTTTTAAGAAGTTCTTTGTGCTCTTTATAGTTTTGAGAAGTGATAACAATTCTTGGAATTTTGAACATTTTATCTAATTTTTCAAGGCTATCACTGTCATAAACATCAAAAGCAAAATTTTCGCCACAGATAAATATTGCGTTTTTTCTGCTGTCAATCTTATCACTAACTAACTTGTTCAAAGTTTTCGCATCTTCTTTCAGACTTTGTTCAGAGTCGTCTTTCACAAATTCAATAACATAGTTTATGTCGCTTGTCAGCTCAATATATTTTTGCCATTTGTCATAAAAATCGGATATAAGAAATCTCTCGTTGCCCTTTTCCCATGCAAAAACATGATATGTACAAATATATTTTTTGAGTGTTTCAATCTCAAGTATTTGCTCCTCAAAACTTATATCTGGATTTGCCTGCCAATAAATATACAAGTTGTCATTATCAACTGCGTTTAGCAATTTCAGTGTGCCCTCTTTTGTTTGAGTCATCGTGCCTCGGTGATATTCAAGAGCGATTTTTATTCCTTTTTCCTTTGCTAAATCACAATTTTTTTTAAGTGTTGTAACCAAAAATTCAAACTCTTTTTCGTTAATGTCAAATGGAGATTTTCCGCCTGCCCAAACTCTGATTATCGGTGCACCCAAGGCTTTTGCTGTGTCCAAAACCTCTGCAAAATCTTGTTCTTTTTTGCATTTGTAATATGAACCATAAGAAAAAATGTCAATATTATTTTTCGCACATTTTTCGCTTACTTCGTTTGCAAACTCAAGATTGCCAACAGGAACGTGCACATCTGCACCCCATTCAATCCCTTGCAAATTGCTTTTTTTAGCTATTTCAATAATTTCGTCGCAACTCTTATTGCGAAATGTAACAGAAGTCAAACCTGTTCTCATAATACAACCCCCTCAATTTTACTAGAATTATAATTAATATTTTACCATATTAAAGCAGAAAATACAATTTATTTTTTAAAAGAAATTTGACTTAATATAAGCAAAATGTTATAATTAAAAAAATAATTAACGAGGTGATTTTATGCAAGCAATAAAACTCAAAGCAATGCTACTTGCACTAGCTGCCGCTTTATTATATGCAATTAATATGCCACTATCCAAACTGCTCTTAAGCAAAATTGAGCCTGTGTTCATGGCATCTTTTTTATACTTAGGTGCAGGAATAGGCATTGGAATAATATATTTTTTGTTTGGCAAAAGAAACAAAAAAACGAAAAACAGATTGACAAAAAAAGACTTGCCATTTACTTTAGGAATGATTATCTTAGATATTTTAGCACCAATATTTTTGATGATAGGCTTGCAAACGGCAAATTCTGCTAACGCAAGTTTGCTCAATAATTTTGAAATTGTAGCTACTACGGTTATCGCTTTAGTGATATTCAAAGAAGTTGTTTCAAAAAGATTATGGTTTGCTATCTTACTGATAACCGTATCAAGTATCTTTTTGACAGTAGATAATTTTTCTAGTTTGCAGTTTTCTTATGGTTCAATTTTCGTTATACTCGCTTGTGTCTGTTGGGGTTTTGAAAATAACTGTACAAGAATGTTAGCGAAAAAAAACACCTACGAAATTGTTATTTTAAAAGGAATTTTCTCTGGATTAGGCTCGTTTGTAGTAGCATTGGTTATAGGAGAAAGTTTGCCAGACTTAACTTTTGTTTTTGCAACTCTTCTGCTTGGTTTTGTAGCTTTTGGACTTAGCATATTCTTCTACATCAAAGCACAAGATGTTTTGGGAGCATCTAAAACGAGTGCCTATTACGCAACATCACCTTTTATAGGTACATTTATTTCATTCATAATTTTCCAAACGCCTATAACTATAATATTTGTTATCTCGTGTTTGATTATGCTCGTTGGAACAATTGTAGTAGTTATGGATACTTTTATTATAAATCATATTCACGAACACGAGCATTGTGTTTACAAAAATAATAAACTAATAAAATCATACACCCATTCTCACCCTCACGGCCATTGCAAAGAAAGCGAGCCCCTGATATCCGTTACCCACAGGCATATACATAGAGCGAAAAGTAATTAAAACTTTATTTTTAAAATATTTGAACTCGATTTTTTCGCTTTTCACTTCTTGAATTTCCCAATACTTCTTGGTGAGCGTATCTGACACTAGTGGATTGTGATTGGATTTCAGCTTCTTTAAGTCTAAAGTTTTCGTAAGCCTCAATGCTCATTACAAGCATATCTCCATAACCGTTTTTAGTTAGAAATATTGGTTCTAATATTTCGTGTACAACTTTTGAAATATCAGTAAAATTGTTTCTAAAATCTAAAACGGGTCTAATTTGCGGCATTGATATCATCTTTTTTTCTGGTTATCAATATAATATCATAATGATGATAAAATTATAAGAGAGTTACAAAAATTAAAAAAAGAAAGACTAACTATTAAAAGTCAATAGTAATATGCAAAAAAGTAAGCACAGTTGAAAAAATCAGCTGTGCTATTTTCATCGCAAATTCTCCCATTTGGGTTACGGTTTGGGTCAAGAGATTATTTTCATGCTTATTTTTTGAGTTTCATATAAAGAACTGCTAAAAGAATTAGAATAATAAAAACGCCTATTCCACAATTTTCGATAATTCTAGAGGCGTAAATACCAATATAGCAACATGAATATTATTAGCCCTTAACTAAGTGACATAAATCCTGTCAAAAGCTCTAAAAATCCTCATTAATACTAAAGTATTAGCTGTGGTTTTTACTGTTTACTACATATTATTACCAATAGTTATTTTTGTTGACAACGTGCTTGGCGAATGGTATAATTTAATAGATTATTTATTAAATTATACTAAATGTTATACAATATTACAACTTAAGAGTTGATATCTGAGTTAGGCGTGAATTGTTACTTTAGAAAAGGTAACCGAACTAAATATATTATAATTATAGGGGGAATTATATGATTAATATTTTTTTATACGTTAAAGATACCGAACAATTAAAGAATATGCAAAAGAAAATTCGAGATTTTTTTAATGAAATGAAACAATCTGTAAAAATTGGTGCAACATTCGATTTTAATATCGCAAAAACGCATATAAAAGAAAATACAAAAAATATAGATGTTTTTTTAATTGATTTCTCTGGCAAAATGGAATCAGTAGAATTGGCAAAGTTGTATTACGAAAAATCTCATGAGTCGCTATGGGTATTTATGAACCAATCTATAGAACTACTAGTCAAGCTTCTTTATTTTAGGCCATCTTATTATTTGAAGTCCTTAGATGATGAGAAACTTAATGTAGCGTTAAAAATTATGTTTAGAGAATACACTAATAAAATAAAAGATGAATATTTTACATTTAAGTGTGAGGGAGATTATGTAAGAATTCCTTTTTCAAAAATTAGTTATTTAGAAAGTCAAGCTAAAAAAGTTACGATACATATTTGCAATGAAAAGAAAAGGTACGAATTTATAGCTAAGTTAGATGACATTCTTGAAAAATTTCCAAGCTTTTTTATAAAATGTCATCAAAGTTACATTGTAAATATGAATTTAGTTAGAATATTAAATAAAAAATCGCAGTCATTTACATTGTTTACTGGTGATAATGTGTTTATCAGTCGCAGAAAACTTAATGAGGTTGAAGAAAAATATAATGAGTTTTTAGCGGTTAAAAATATATAAATAACCAGATTTGCCTATATTAATACCGATTTTTCTGTTTTTGTGACAAAATAAGGAAAATATTGTAGAATGTAAACATCAACAAAATATGTTGAAAAATATAAAAAAAGAGGAGAAAAAAATATGTTTGATAGTTTTTTAGAAGCCTTAGGTTTAGATGATTTATTTGCAGGTGATGACGAGGTGCAAGATGATAGTTTATCAGCAGATTTAGGAGATGAATTAGGGGCAAGTCAAGAGGTTGATAGCTGGTACACAGAAGGTATAGTTTATGAACTTGGAACAGAGCAATTGGGAAATCCCGATGGTGAAATAGTAGATCTCGATGGTGACGGATTGTACGATGCGATCATCACAAGTGATTCGTTTGATACAAATAATGATGGTGTTGATGATACGTATGTAACAGAATACGCAATAGATACAGACGGAGATAATATGGTTGACTATGTTCAAACGGATACAACAGTTCATTACGATGATGATAATGTAGCAGAGTATTTTCATTCTGAAATCGAAACTGATACAGACAACGATGGTATAGCTGATTACTTTATAACAGCAGATGATTATGATGGCGACGGAATATTTGAAACTGTAGAAGAATTTGAATATGATAATTCAGATATAATAGACACCGAAGAAGATTCTTTGATAATTGGTGACCCAGATAGTGCGATTGATGATTGGCATCTTCAAGAAACAGATAGTAGCTGCGCAGTTGCTGCACAAGAATTTGTACTTGAAGAACTAACAGGTCAAGAGTTTGATGAGTCAGATTTGCGAGATATAGCAGAAGCGAATGGTTGGTGGTCTTTAGATGGTGGAACACCTACAAATGACGTTGGTAATATTTTGGAATATATGGGTCTTAATGTTCAAAGCAGTACAGGCGGAACAATAGATGATATAGCTGAGTGTCTTGAAAATGATGGAGAAGTAATAGTAGGAGTAGACAGTGAAGAACTATGGTATGGAGAAGATAATGATCTATGGGGTCCAGGATCAGGAGCAGACCATGCAGTGCAAGTTGTAGGAATTGACTATAGTGACCCAGATCAAACAATGGTAATAATAAATGACTCAGGTAATCCTAATGGACAGGGTAGAGCGATTACTTTAGAGTTGTTTGAAGAAGCATGGGAAGACAGTGATAATTTAATGGTAGAAGCTTACGTTTAATTAAGAAAGGGAAATAAAAATGAATAATATATCAATTAAAAAAATAATACATGATTTTAACCGCAGTGAATTTAGAAGAAATAATATACCACAAGAACTTGTGTCTGGTTGGCCTTGTATAAGAAATTATGGTAAGACAATGTGTGTAACAATTCCATATTTTTCATCACAAGTAATTGAAGGTAAAGTGACATTGTTTCCAATTTATTGTTCAGCAACAATTCCACTTGGAAATCTTGATAGAGTTTTAGATTTTACAATGTATAAATTTCAAACTTCTTGGGCACAAGTTGATTACAGTAAGCCAGCAGGTCTTT
>JAWXUN010000258.1:0-2523 GCA_044426425.1 Clostridia bacterium
AATATCCTTTAGCTGATTATAATATTACCCCTGATATTGCAATTGTTGACCCTGAAATTGCTGAAACTATGCCAAAAACTTTAACCGCTCATACTGGTATGGACGCTTTAACACACGCAATTGAGGCTTATGTTTCTACTGTTGCTAACGATTTCACAGACCCACTTGCTCTAAAAGCTATCAAAATGGTATACGAAACACTTTACTCTTCTTATGAGGGTAGCAAAATTGGCAGAGAGAAAATGCACTATGCACAATGTCTAGCTGGCATGGCTTTCTCAAATGCTTTGTTAGGTATAGTTCACTCAATGGCTCACAAAACTGGTGCAGCTTTTGAAAAAGGTCATATACCACACGGCTGTGCAAATGCTATGTACTTGCCACAAGTTATCAGATTTAACGCAAAAGACGAGAGAGCAGAGGCAAGATACGCAGAGATTGCTACATCTGTTGGACTCAAAGGCGAAACAACAGCAGAGCTAGTTGCAAACCTTATCAAATCAATTGAAGATTGCAACGTTCAACTTTCTATCCCTGCAACAATCAAAGATTTTGAAAATGGCATGATTTCTGAAGAAGAATTTCTTGGAAAAGTAGACGAAATTGCTTTTAACGCAGTTGGCGATGCTTGCACAGGTTCAAACCCAAGACAACCATCAGTTGAAGAAATGAAAGAACTACTAAAATGCTGTTTCTACGGCAACCCTTGTAATTTCTAATTTTTTAAAAAAACTTTTTCGCCCTAAGCTTTAAAACTTAGGGCGATTTTTTTATGTGTATAAAATGTTAATATTGAAGGAATTGTTGTTGAATTGTTGACAATGTTGGAATTAGTTGATATAATGTTTGATATACAACAATATTAAACAAATAATTTAAAAGGTGGTGGGCTTGTGTCAAGGTATGTTTGTCTTAAAATGCGACAAATTATTAATATTATTGGCAGGCAAATCGAAAACAACGTAAGCAAAACAAATGTTGACAAAGGAACTTTTAATCATGCTAAAATTTTTCTTTTTATAAATCATCAAAATTTTGAGGGAAGAGAAATTTTTGCAAAAGACCTCGAAAAACATTTTTGTGTAACACGTTCTAGTATGTCAAAAGTGATTGCTTTGATGGTGAAAAAAGAACTTTTAACACTCGAGAAAGTTGATTATGATGCGAGATTAAAAAAATTGGTTCTAACTGACAGTGCGAAAGAATTGATTGATGTTTTTGTTCCGATAATCGATTCAACAGAGTCGTGCATTTCTCAGGCACTGAGCGAAGAAGAGGTAAGTAACCTAGAAAAATATTTAACGAAAATTTTAGATTATTTACTAAAAAACAAAAAAGAACAGGGGGGATTTTTAAATGATTAAAGTTTTAGCTCGTCAAATAAAGCAATACAAATTGCCGTCTATTTTGACAGTTTTATTCACCATTGGTGAGTCCATAGCTGAAACAACAATACCATTTATCGCAGCTTTTATTATTGACGAGGGTATTTCTAAAGGAAGTATGAACAACATTTTGTTCTACGGTGCGATAATGCTTGCGACAGCTGGTTTGAGTTTGTTTTTTGGCATAATGGCTGGACGTATGGCAGCGGTTGCCGCAACAGGATATTCAAAAAATTTGCGTCATGCAATGTTTACAAATATTCAAACTTATGCATTTTCAAACATAGACAAATATTCAACAGCGGGTCTTGTCACAAGACTTACAACAGATGTTACAAACATACAAAACTCATATCAAATGCTTATGCGTATCACGCTTAGGTCGCCAATCAACCTTATCTATGCACTCATTATGTCTTTCTTTATCAGTGCAAAAATGTCAATGATTTACTTAGTTGGTTTGGTTTTCTTGGTGATTGTTTTTAGTTTTATCATCAAAAATTCAATGAAATATTTCACACAAGTTTTCAAAAAATACGACGATTTAAATATGAGTGTTCAAGAAAACGTGAGTTCAATCCGTGTTGTAAAAGCTTTTGTTAGAGAAGATCACGAAAAAAATAAATTTAATAAAGCAACAGAAAATCTATACAAACTATTTATAAAAGCAGAGAAAATAACAACCCTAAATATGCCAGCACTTAACTTAACTGTGTATGGAAGTATTATAGCTATAGCTTGGTTTGGTGCAAACCTTATCTATTCTGGCGAGATGAGCACTGGTAATATCACAACCCTTTTTGCTTATGCAATGACGATTTTGATGAGCCTCATGATGCTTTCTATGGTTTTTGTTATGCTCTCAATGTCTGTTGCGAGTGGCAAGAGAATTGTTGAGGTTATCGAAGAAAAATCTGATATAACAAACGGAGAAAATCCAATTTTTAAAGTAGAAAATGGCGAAGTTGTATTTGAAAATGTAGATTTTGCATACAACAAAAACAGCAAAAAGCCAACGCTAGAAAACATCAATATCAAAATTAACGAGGGCGAAATTATCGGCGTTATCGGAAACACTGGTAGCGGAAAAACTTCTCTTGTTAACCTTATCAGCCGTTTGTATGATGTTACAAAAGGC
>JAWXUN010000259.1:0-2517 GCA_044426425.1 Clostridia bacterium
GCAGAAATATCAAAATTGCTAAGAAAAGTATTTTGTATTTCAACCAAATCTATATTGAGATTGTTGTCCTTAACAAAAGCTGTAATCCACAAACCAAATTGATTTATATAGACAGGCAAGGTTTTTTCTGCGTTTAAGGCAAACTGCTTGATAGACTCAGTAAGCTCTGGAACAATTATCAAAATAATTGTTGAAATTATCAAAATCAAAACAAGATAAGACGCAATAACACAGATTGGACGTCTGATTTTATTCCAAACTTTTCCGTTTTTAAATTTGTTATTGAAGTAAGAAAAGATGATATTTTCAAACATATTCATATTCAAATTTAAAATAAATGCTACAATCAGTCCGATAAATAGCGGAGTAAAAGCAGAAAATACGACGTTAAACCCAAGCAAAAAATTATCAAAATTAAAAAATGCGAAAACCAAAAAAACCGCAAAAGCAATAAAACCTAAAACCGCAAAGATTATTGTTTTGCTTAGTGAAAAACCCTCATTCTTCATATAAAATACCTAAACTTTCTTCTCAAATTCATGTTTGCATTTTTGGCAAACGACTTTAATTTTTCCTCGGCCTTTTGGTGCACGCAATTTTTGCTTGCATTTTGGGCATTTAAAATACTTATATGTTTTTCTTTGCGTAAATACAGTTTTTTTGAATTTAAACCAAGACTCAATTGGATGTACTAATTTGTTAAAACTATAAAATTCTTTTTGCCTTGCCAAGATATTTCTTGAAAAAGTTCTGAAAATTGAATAAACCCAAAAAGCATAAGAAATTAAAACAAGAGGATAAAAATTAAATATAGAACTCAGCAAAGAAAAGAACAAACCAGTGAACAATAGGTAATAATTAAGTTTGTCGCCACCATATCGTCCAGCCATAAATCTTGCTAATTTCTCTAACATAAAACACCGCTTCCTTTTAAATTTTTTTTAACTTTATTAATTTCATTATAGACATTATATATGAACAATTCAACCGATTTAAAATTCTTTTACAAGATGTTTACAAAAAAGACACAAAAAGGCTTGACAAATCTTCTTAAATAAAATATGCTGTTAGTATTAGTCTAGTTTTAGAATGTGGAATTTTAGGTTCACAATAAATATATTATAGGATTGGTGAATTATTATGGAAAAATACCTTGAGATAGGGCAGATAGTTGGCACACATGGCATTCAGGGAGAATTGAAACTTGAAACATGGACGGACAGCCCAGATTTTTTGAAAAAAATTAAGAATTTATATTTTGACAAAGGTGCTAAAAATGCGGGCTTGGTTTCGTCTAGGGTGCACAAAAATTTGCTCTTGATTACGCTTGATGGAGTAGATTGTGCAACAAAAGCAGAGCTTTTGCGTGGCACACTTATGTATATGGATAGGGCAGATGCAAAACTGCCAAAAGACAGATTTTTTATAGCCGATTTAATCGGTTTAAAAGTCTATGACGGAAACACAAAAGATTTTTACGGCACAATTGCAGAGGTTTTTCAAACAGGTGCAAACAATGTTTATAGAATTGAAAAAGACGGCAAAGACTACCTTTTTCCGGCGGTTGATGCGATGATTAAAAGCACGGATATCGAAAAAGAGATAATTGAAGTTTTGCCGATACAAGGAATTTTTGACGGACAGGAAATAAGCGATGAGAATTGATTTTATAACGCTTTTTCCAGAAGTTTGTGAGAATTTTTTGAGCGATAGTATTATCGGAAAAGCAAGGAAAAAAGGCTATGTGCAAATGTGTTTTCATCAACTGCGTGACTTTGCTTTTGACAAGCACAAAAAGGTTGACGATTGCCCTTTTGGTGGCGGAAAAGGTATGTTGTTAAAGCCTGAACCTATCGCAGCTTGCATTGAAAAACTCACAGATACTTTGGGAGAAAAACCGCATATTATTTATATGTCACCCCGTGGAACAGTGCTTAACCAAGAAAAGGTAAAAGAACTTTCGGCACAGAAAAACCTTTGTTTTATCTGTGGGCATTACGAGGGGATTGACGAGAGAATAATCGACAAATATGTTGACGAGCAAATCTCTATTGGCGACTATGTTTTGACAGGTGGAGAGATGCCAGCGGTGATTGTTGCCGATGCAGTTTGCAGAATGATTAAAGGTGTTTTAAGCGAGGACGTTTGTTTTACGGACGAGAGCCATTTTTCTGGACTTTTAGAGCAAGCACAATACACAAGACCAGCCGTTTGGGAAAACATGAAAGTTCCAGAGGTTTTGACAAGTGGCGACCACAAAAAAGTGGAGCAGTGGAAAAAAGAAAAATCTATTGAATTAACAAAAAAACATCGCCCAGATATGTGGGAGAAGTATGGTAATTGATAATTGATAATTGATAATTGACAATAAATGTGAAATCCTTACGGATTTTTTGAATGTAGGGTTGGGGCTTAAGCGTGTTGATTAGGGAAAATACCTTTGTAGGGACACGGCGAGCCGTGTCCGTTTATCCCCTATAAACATTATTTTTAGATGATTTTATTGTTTTAGTGAAC
>JAWXUN010000260.1:0-2511 GCA_044426425.1 Clostridia bacterium
TTCCTCATTGCTTAACGAAACCACCGCACAAGCCGAGGCAAAAACCCCCACCAAAACCGCACAAACAACAACAAATATTTTTTTCATAAAAAACAACTCCTCTTTCATATTTGATTTTTTTAATTTATATCTTCATTATAATTAAATTCTGGAAAAAAGCAATAGAAAATGCACGAAATGTCAAAATAACGACATGAAATGTAATTTATCATATTTTTTTACTGCTAAGACGAAAAAAAGGGTACACTTACCATTTTGGCAGTGCACCCTTTTGGATGTTTAATATTATTTTTTTGCTTTTTTGTTTTGCAACATTGTGTAGATTGGTGCTGCGATGAATAGTGATGAATAACAACCACTAAGAACACCGACCATCATTGGTAGGGCAAAGGTGCTAACTGTTGTTAGTCCATAAGCTACCGAAACAATGTAAACAACGAGCAATGCAATAAATGTTGTGATTGAAGTTAAGATTGAACGCATCAAAGTTTGGTTCAAGCTTGTGTTCATAACATTCTCAACTGTCGCTTTAGCTCCGAGGAGTTTTCTGTTCTCACGGATACGGTCATAGATAACAATTGTATCGTTAAGTGAATAACCGAGAATTGTAAGAACAACCGCCATAAAGATATCGTTGATGCTCATGCCGAAGATGATAAATACAAAGTAGATAATCAAAACGTCATGAATTAGAGCGATAACAGCAGTTATACCAGCTGCACCACCGCCAATTTTCTTAAATCTAAATGCGATATACGCAAGCAACAATAGAACAGTAACTACAAAGCAAACGATTGTTTTTTGCATAAACTGTGCACCCATTGTTGGTTCAACAGAACTTGAACTGCTAACCTCGAATGTTCTATCTGCATAGTGTTCGCTCAAAACATTTGCGAGTTCTTGTTGAGCCTCTACCGAGATAGCATCGTTAGTTGAGAAAGAAATTGTGACTTGTTTTCCCTCAACAGCAAGAAGTTCGCTTGTTACAACCTCTGCTTCTCTGCCTGTTGTTTCTTTAACGATTTCTGCTATTTCTGTTTGGTCAACTTCGCCGTCAACTGAATATTTGATAACAGCACCACCGACAAATTGAATGTCTAGTGTAGCACCAAAGATTACGTTGCAAACAAGTCCGACTGCCATGATTGCAGTTGAGATACCAAAGAAAATTTTGCGATTTTTGTAAAAATCAACATTAAATGTTTTTACCTCAGTTGCTCCACCGTATAAAGCTTTGTTTCTAAATGCTTTGAAGCCAGAGATTGATTTAAGCATTAATCTTGATGCGAAAACTGCCATTACAAAGTTGCCGATAACACCTACAAGAAGTGTGAAACCAAACGCATAAATAGCACCAGTTGTTGACTCACCAAAGATTTGTGAAAGGATATTGCTTGGGCCAAATACACCGATAAGCATAATTGCAACAATTACGATTGTAATGTTACCATCAAAAATTGCCGAGAAAGAACTTTGGCAACCTTTTTGAATTGCACCATCGAGTGTTTTGCCAGTTGCAAGCTCTTCTTTGATACGGCTAGCTGTGATGATGTTAGCATCAACACCCATACCAATAGAAAGAATGATACCTGCGATACCAGGAAGTGTCATTGTAAAGCTGTCAAAAGCTGGGAAGTATCCAGAAATTGCAGCAAAAGTTATTCCGATTTGTCCACCAAGTGTTAAAACTGCGATAGCACCAGGGAGTCTGAATTTTAAAATCATGAATATAGCGATTAAAATAAATGCTATAATTCCTGCAAATGCCATTGCATCTAAAGCTTGAAGACCCAAAACTGGGTTTGTCGCTGCAAAGTCAGATGCCTCAAGAGCAAATGGAAGTGCACCAGCTTGGATTTTTGTTGCAAGAGCTGTTGCCTCCGCTGCTGTAAAATCGCCACTGATATAGCCTTCTCCACCAGTGATTTCGGACTCAACAGTTGGATATGATATCATGACATCATCCATCCAAATTGAGATTGTTTCACCGACATTTTCAGCAGTAGCCTCAGCAAATTTCACTGCACCCTCGTCTGAAAGTTTGAAAGAAACGCCATATACCAAAGAACCTGTTGAAGAGTCTTCGTATACAGACGCATAAGCCTCAACGATGTCAGAACCTTGTATATAAATTGTTTCTGCTGTATCTCCAGATGGTGTCATATAAACCATATTTCCATCTTCATCTGTCAAATACGTTTCGTATTCCATGCCTTTTCTGAATGTCAAAAGTGCTGTTGCAGACAATTCTTCTATCGCTGCCTCTGGGTTGAACTCTGTTTCGCCACTTTCCCATGGGAAACTTACGATAATTCTGTTATTTGTAACATCTGTATAAATTTCGTAGTCTGTAATATTTTGAGAAACCATACGAACTTCGATAATTGACTTTGCAGCCTCGAGTTCTTCCGCAGTCGCCTCAATTCCGTCAGCAGGTGTGAACGTCGCCTCAACTCCACCTCTGATATCAATGCCCCACCTGATATCCTGCACGCCTTTTATAATCGTTGT
>JAWXUN010000023.1:0-13913 GCA_044426425.1 Clostridia bacterium
ATCAAAATTCCGCAAGGGCTAAAAAGAACAATAGAAGAGCCAAAAAACCAATTGACAATGATGCCTTTTGCGGGCGAAACAGACGGTTTTTTTGTAGCTGTATTTAAAAAGAAATAATTAAACGAACAAAAGGAGATTGAATTTGAATAAACTTGATATAAAATCATACAACTTAATAGAATTACAATCTCTTTTTGAGGGACTGC
The DNA here is from genome assembly GCA_044426425.1 of Clostridia bacterium. Lineage (GTDB taxonomy): Bacteria > Bacillota > Clostridia > Oscillospirales > Acutalibacteraceae > SIG603. Next base: position 207 of record JAWXUN010000023.1, read on the forward strand.
CAAAATTTCGCACGGCACAGGTCTATAAATGGATTGTTGCTGGTGTGAGTGATTTTGATGAGATGTCTAATTTGCCAAAGGATTTGAGAGAAAAACTGCGAGAGAGTTTTTATATAGCAAATTGTGAGGTCGCAACAAAACAGGTTTCGCAGATAGACGGCACTGTTAAGTATCTTTTCAAACTTTTTGACGGTGAATATATCGAGGCAGTTTTTATGAAATATCACCACGGCAACACTTTGTGTATTAGTACACAAGTTGGTTGCAAGATGAATTGCAGTTTTTGTGCAACAGGAAAACAAGGTTTTACCAGAAATTTAACAGCATCAGAAATGTTAGCACAGATAACACGAGCCGAAATTGACACAGGTCAGAGAATATCCAATGTTGTGTTAATGGGCATGGGCGAACCACTCGATAACTACGATAATGTCCTAAAGTTTTTGAAATTAGTTTCGTCTTCGGATAATATCAATATTGGAATGCGACATATATCTCTCTCAACTTGTGGACTTGTCGATAAGATAAACGAACTGTCAAAAGAAAAACTTCAGCTAACGCTTTCGGTTTCTTTGCACGCTCCTAGCGACGAAGTTAGGAACAAGACAATGCCAGTTAACAAAAAATATAATGTTAAAACACTCATAGACGCTTGCAAAAACTATGGAAAAGTAACAGGTAGGCGGATAAGTTTTGAATACGCTATGATAAAAGGTGTCAATGATAGCAAAGAAGATGCACAAAAGCTTGCAGATGTTCTCAGGGGAATTATGTGCCATGTGAATTTGATACCAGTTAATGAAGTTAAAGAAAACAATTACATTAAAAGTTCTAAAAAAACTTTGAATGATTTTATATATATTTTAGAAAAAAATGGATTAACAGCAACGATAAGACGAACCTTAGGTTCGGACATAGATGCTTCTTGTGGACAACTCAGAGGAAAAAATCTTGGAAAGGAGATGATGTAATGGATATTTATTCCAATACCAATCAAGGTTTGAGAAGAATGAGCAACCAAGATAATTTCAAAAATAATAAAATATCAGAAAATACATTGTGGTCTGTTGTGTGTGACGGAATGGGAGGCGTGAACGGTGGAAACATCGCAAGCCTGATAGCTGTTCAAACGGCAGAAAAAATACTTAATCAAAAATTCAAGAAAAAACTTAGCGAAAATCAAATGCATGATTTGTGTGTAGAAATTGTTGAAAATGCAAACAAACAAATTTATCAAAAATCGCTCAGACAGCTTGATTTAAGAGGCATGGGAACAACCATGATTGTCATTTTGATTGATGAGCAAAAGGCATATATAACCCATGTTGGCGACAGCAGGGTGTATTTAAAAAGAAACGACGAGGTAAGGCAAGTTACAATGGACCATTCCTACGTACAGGATTTGCTTAACCGTGGCGAGATTACAGAAGAAGAGGCAAAGCACCACCCGCACAGAAATATAATAACAAGGTCGGTTGGTGTGTATAAGGCTGTTGAATGTGATATAACGATACTCGAGCTTGAAAAAGGCGATATCATAGTTTCTTGCACAGATGGACTAAGTAACTATTTGAGCAACGAAACACTTAATGAAATGTTGAAAGATTATGATGAAAAAATAGCAGACAAACTTGTTGACTTTGCACTAGAATGTGGTGGAATAGACAATGTTACGGCTACTGTTATAAATGTTTAATTAGGAGGACATAAAAATGGAAGATAAATACTCCGGAAAAAGACTTGACGGACGATATGAAATACATGAATTAGTAGGCACAGGTGGCATGGCTCATGTCTACAAAGCTTATGACAGAGAAACAGACACTTGGGTGGCTATCAAAATTTTGAAAGAAGAATTTTCTGATAATAGCGAATTTTTGAGAAGATTTAGAAACGAATCTCGTGCGATTGCAATGCTCTCACACGATAATATCGTAAAAGTTTTTGATGTAAGTTTTGGCGACAAACTCCAATATATAGTTATGGAATACATCAGCGGTATCACTCTAAAAGATTATATTACAAGAAAAGGTTTTTTGCCTTGGAAAGACACAATTTTCTTTACAATGCAAATACTGATGGCTCTTGAACACGCTCACCAAAACGGAATTATTCACAGAGATATCAAGCCACAAAACATCATTTTGTTAAGAGATGGAAAAATCAAAGTTACAGATTTTGGTATAGCTAGATTTTCTCAGAGTGAAACTCAAACAATGACAGACAAAGCAATGGGTTCTGTTCATTATATTGCACCAGAGCAAGCAAAAGGTGAGTACACAAGCGACAAGGCAGACATATATTCAGTTGGCGTTATGATGTATGAAATGCTAACAGGTCAATTGCCTTTTGAGGCAGACAATGCCGTTTCTGTTGCTATTATGCAACTTCAAGCAAAGGCACAAAGACCAAGGCTGATAAAACCAGATATCCCAGCAGGACTAGAAGAAATCACGCTAAAGGCTATGGAAAAAAATCCATCAATGCGTTTTCGTTCTGCAAGTGAAATGCTAGAGGATTTTGAGAAATTCAGAAAAAATCCAGACATAATTTTTGATTACGTAAAACCAGAACCAGTGAGAGAGCCAAGACAAAAACAAAACTCTGGCGAGCCAAGACAAACTAAAAACCCAAGATCTAAAAAGGCGGCGTACCTTGATAATTATGAATACGAAGAAGAACTAGTTCGTTCCAAAAAACACGCAACTGGCTCAATGGTTATCACCGGTATTATAGCAGCACTTATTTTGGTTGTTGTTGTTTTGGGAACGATGATGGTTTTCAAATTTGTCGAAGATAACTCAGTAGAAGAAGAGGACGAGGTTTTAGTGCCTAACTTTGTTGGAATGAACTATTATGATAGTATCGAAAACAGCACAAAGTATGACGATTTTGAGTTTAATATTCAATATATGTCAAGCGATGGCGAGCCAGGCGATATCATTAAACAAAGTCCTTCTAGCGATATAATGGTTAAAATCGGAAAAGAAATTATTCTTTATATCGTAGAAACACCAACAGAGGCAGAAGAAGCTGCTATCCCAAATGTTGTTGGCGAAACACAATCAAATGCCTATAACACAATTCAAGATGCAGGATTTGTCCCAAGAATTGTTGAGATGAACAGTGACACAGTTGCAAACTATGTTATCAAAACAGAGCCAGCTACGGGAATAGAGGCAGAAATAGGAAGTGAAGTTGTAATATATGTTAGTATCGGTTCAGAAATAGTTCAAACAACTGTTCCAACAGTTGTGGGCGAAACATTGAGCTATGCAACGCAACTTCTTGGCGAGGCAAACCTTGAGGTTGGCGAAGTTGAATACGACCCAGATAGTGACCAACCAGCAGATACAGTTTTGTCTATTGACCCAGGCGAGGGCACTAAGGTTGATGAAAAAACAAAGGTAAAAATTATTGTTAGCGAAGGCTTAAAAGTTGAGAGAACTATTGATATATCCGTAGATTTGCCAGAGGGCGTTAACATGGATATCGCAGTTAAGCTATATGTAAATGGCGAAGTTGTAGAGAGCAAAGTTCTAAATCCATATCTAAACCCAAGTTATAATTTCTCGGTTACAGCAAGCACTGGTATACAATCAATTGTTATAAGACTAGATAATCAAGATTATCTAAGTGCTACGGTGGATTTTGACGAGGTTGACCCCGTATATACAATTGAATCCCAAACAGAATTTGTTCCGACGACAGGCGTTTAATATATGCAAGGTTTGATTTTAAAGGGAATAGGCGGTTTTTATTACATCAAAAACTGTGATGAAAGCGACAAAGAAATTTATTGTTGCAAGGCAAGGGGAAAGTTTCGCAAAGAAAAAATAAGTCCCCTTGTCGGCGATATAGTCGAATTTACAGCTGGCGAGGGCGAGGGCGAAAGTGAGAGCGAGGGCAGTATCGACAAGATACACCCACGCAAAAACAAGTTAACTCGCCCAGCTATTGCCAATATTGATAAATTATTTATCATTACATCTGTGCAAGACCCATCGCCAAATATTTATATAATAGACAAAACAATTGCAATTGCAAGGCTAAAAGATATCGAACCGATTTTGGTGGTAACAAAAAAAGACCTGAAAAAAAGTGACGATATAGAAGAAAAATATAAAAAAGTTGGTATAAAAGTTTTTGCAGTTTCTCATTTTGATTTAAAGGAAAAAGCTTTGATTGAAAATGAATTTAAGAACTCAATTTCAGCTTTTACAGGAAATTCAGGCGTTGGAAAGTCAACTCTTATCAACGCAATGTTTCCGAATTTGTCGCTAGAAACAGGCGATATCAGCAAAAAACTTGGACGTGGCAGACATACCACAAGACACGTTGAACTTTTTGAAATTAGCAAAAATTCTTTTATTGCTGACACACCAGGTTTTTCAACAGTGGAATTGCAAAAATATGAGCTTGTCGAAAAAGATGAATTAGCATACGGATTTGTGGAATTTGAAGATTATTTAGGGAAATGTAAATTTAATTCATGCACACATACTTGCGAAAAACATTGTGCGATTTTAGAGGCTCTTCAAAATGGAGAAATCGAAAAAACAAGGCACGAAAGCTATGTGGCAATGTATAATGAATTGAAGGGGATAAAATCATGGTAAATAGTAAAAAATGCATGATAATTGGTGCGTCACCAGTTAAAAATGACAGTGTTTTTAAAGAATTTAATCCAAAAGAATATTTTGTTATATGTGCAGATGGTGGCTATGCTACTGCTAAAGAATATGGAATTGAGCCAGATTATACAGTTGGCGATTTTGACTCTTTGGGTGCAAAGCCAGATTTGCCTGCACAAAAATACAGAGTTTTGCCAATAGAAAAAGATGTGACAGACACAATGTTTGCCGCAATGCTTGGAATTAAAAAAGGTTGCAGAGATTTTGTTTTGATTGGTTGCCTAAAAGGCGACAGAGAAGACCACAGCTTTGCGAACTATAATGTTTTGGTTTATCTTGCAAAAAAAGGAGCTTTTCCTGTTATTGCAGATGATACGACAAAAGTTTTTGTTTTGATTAATAGCAGAATAAAAATCACAGACCAAAAAGACTCAATTGTTTCTGTTTTTCCTTTTGGAACAAACACTTGTCTTGTTTCTTATAAAGGGCTAAAATATCCACTAAACTACGGACAACTCACAGTTGGTGACGAGCTTATGGGAGTTAGCAACAAAGTTGTAAGTGACGATGCAGAAGTATATGTTCATGCAGGCTCGGCTCTTATTATGTTATACACAAAAAACGAGCAAGCACCACAGATAAAAAGAACACAAAAAAGAACAACGACAAGAAAAAGTTCTTTCTGAATTAAGCATAAAATTTAAAAGTTAGTATTAGCTAATTATTTTTTTGAAAAACTATTGACAAAGGCATTTTATTGTGATAAACTGTTAGTGTTAACAAACCTATATTTAAAATTAGTTTAGAAGGTGTTTTTTTATGACATTAGCAGACGCACAGTTGGGTGAAGAGTATACTGTAACTGGCTTTGGTACCGACGATGAAGAACTAGAAAGCTTTTTGTTTACGCTTGGCTGTTATGTTGGCGAGAAAATTGTTGTTATTTCCATGATAAGTGGAAGTTATGTTGTTTCAATTAGAGATGGAAGATATAACATAGACAAGGAACTTGCTAGTGCTATTTTAGTAGCTTAAATTTGTTAAAAACTGCTCATTTTTGAGCAGTTTAAATTAATACATTAGTTAGCAAATGCTAACTAATATTAATAATTTATAAGGAGTAAATATAATGAGGATTGCATTAGCAGGTAACCCAAACAGTGGTAAAACCACACTCTATAATGCTTTAACAGGCAAAAAAGAGCACGTTGGAAACTGGGCGGGCGTTACAGTTGACAAAAAAGAGGGCAAAATAAAAAACAGTTTTGCAAAAACAGGCACAGAACTAATTGCGGTGGATTTGCCAGGTGCATATTCAATGTCACCGTTCACATCAGAGGAGAGCATCACAAGTACTTATGTTAAAAACGAGAGCCCAGATGTTATCATAAATATCGTGGACGCTACTAACTTGAGCCGTACATTGTTTTTTACATCACAACTTTTAGAACTTGGTATTCCAGTTGTTGTAGCACTTAACAAAGTTGACCTTACAAACAAAAAAGGTACAAAAATTGATGTTGCAAAATTATCAGAAATTCTTGGATGCGAAGTTGTAGAAACAGTTGCTGAAAATGGAAAAGGACTAGACAAACTAGTGGCTGCTGCTATTGAAAAAGCTAACTCAGAGCAAACAGCTCCTTTCTCTCAAGGCGACATAGACCTACATAGCAAACAAGCTGTTATCGAAGCAGATAAAAAAAGATTTGACTTTGTTAACGAAGTTGTTAAAAAAGTTGAAACAAGAAAAGTTTTGACAAGTGAAAAAAATACACAAGATAAAATAGACTCTGTATTAGCACATAAATGGTTAGGAATTCCTTTCTTTATCGCAGCTATGTGGGCAGTTTTCTCTTTATCACAAACATATATAGGACCATTCTTTGCAGAGGGTATCACAGCATTGCCTTGGTTTGAAGAAATGGAAGAAGTTCCATTCTTGCTACAAGGTTTAGTTGGTTGGATTGACGCTTTTGCTGGATGGGCTGGCGGTCTAGTTGAGGGTGCATCTCCTTTCTTGCAAGCACTTTTGATTGATGGTATCGTTGGTGGTGTTGGTGCTGTTGTTGGCTTCTTGCCACTTGTTATGGTTATGTATTTCTTGATAGCTCTTTTAGAAGACTGTGGTTACATGGCTAGAGTAGCTGTTGTTATGGACAGATTTTTGAAAAAAGTTGGTCTATCAGGAAAATCAATTATCCCAATGGTTATCGGTACAGGTTGTGCAATTCCTGGTGTTATGGCATCTCGTACAATCAGAAACGAGAGAGAAAGACGTGCAACTGCAATGCTAACTCCATTTATGCCTTGTGGTGCAAAACTTCCTGTTATCGCACTTTTTGCTGGTGTGTTCTTTGCTGATGCATCTTGGGTTGGCACATTAATGTATTTCTGCGGTATCGCATTTATCGTTCTTGGTGCACTTCTTATCATGAAAATCACAGGCACAAAAAACAGAAAATCTTTCTTTATTATGGAACTACCAGAGTACAAAGCTCCTTCAATAAAAAAAGCTACTCTTTCTATGTTAGAGCGTGGAAAATCTTTTATCATAAAAGCTGGTACAATTATTCTTGTTTGTAATGCAGTTGTACAAATCATGCAAAGCTTCGATTGGAGTTTCCAATTAGTAGCAGACGGTATGGAAAGCACTTCTATTCTAGCATCAATTGCTTCACCATTTGCTATTCTTTTCATACCTCTAGGTTTTGGAATTTGGCAATTAGCTGCTGCTGCAATCACAGGCTTTATCGCAAAAGAAAATGTTGTTGGCACACTAGCTGTTGTGTTTGCTGTTTCAGGTGAAGTTCTTGATGCAGACGCACTAGAATTAGTTGGCGACACAACAATGTCTATGTTCAACACAGATACATTTGTTTTAACATCTGTTGCTGCACTTGCATACTTAATGTTTAACCTATTTACTCCTCCTTGTTTTGCTGCTATCGGTGCGATGAACTCCGAGATGAAGAGTGCAAAATGGCTATGGGGTGGTGTTGCACTTCAATTTGGAACAGGCTATGTTGTTGCATTCCTCGTATACCAAATTGGCACATTGATGACAACAGGTGCTGTTGGAGCAGGCTTTATCCCAGGATTAATTGCTGTTGCAGTTATGGTTGGTATAGTAGTTTACCTTTGTGCAAAAGGTGACAAGAAAATAGATGAATATGCTTTGAAAGGTAAAACTTCAAAAGCATAAGGAGGGTTTATTTGATGGATTTTATTGTAATTGCAATTATTGTGCTCATACTCGCTCTTGCGATAACTTATATAGTTAGACAAAAGAAAAAGGGTGTGCAATGCATTGGTTGCCCAATGAGTGGCAAATGCTCTGGGCACTGCAAAAGCGAAGAAGAAATGCCAGAGTTTATTGATATTAAAAATCACAGTTATTCTGTCAAAAAATAAAAAACTTTCTCTTTAAAATTTAATAAAAAACTTTAAATCGAGGTAATTTTACAACAAAATTACCTCGATTTTACAGAGTAAATATATACAAAGAGTTAATTTTAAAGTAAATTGTTCAGTAGGCTTGACAAAATCGCCAAAATTTTATATTATTATATAGAATAGTCGAATAAAAATCATTAATATGTAGTTAGTGTTTTTTATTTTAGTCAACTATAAAAAAACAATATGTATTCCAGAAAGGTAGAGTAAAATAATGGAAAAAAAAGAATTAATGTACGAGGGCAAAGCTAAAAGAGTTTATTCAACAGAAAATCCAGAATATTGCATCGTTTCTTATAAAGATGACGCAACTGCTTTCAACGGTGAGAAAAAAGGTACAATCGTTGGAAAAGGCGTTGTTAATAACAGAATGTCAAACTTTATGTTTGAAAAACTAGAGGCTCTTGGTGTTAAAACTCACCTTGTTGAGGAGCTTAATGATAGAGATACAGTTGTTAAAAAAGTAACAATCGTACCACTAGAAGTTATCGTTAGAAATACAGCTGCTGGTAGCCTTGCTACAAGACTTGGTCTTCCAGAAGGCACAAAAATGAGATGCCCAGTTTTAGAATTTTGCTACAAAGACGACGCTCTTGGCGACCCAATGGTTAATGATTATCACATCTTAGCTGCTGGTTTTGCTACAAGAGAAGAAATCGACCAAATCGCTGACATGGCTCTAAAAGTTAATGCAATGATGGTAGAATATTTCTTGACTGTTGATGTTGATTTAATCGACTTCAAAATTGAGTTTGGTAAAACAAGCGATGGCGAAATTATTTTAGCTGACGAAATCTCACCTGATACTTGCCGTTTCTGGGATGTTCACACAGGTGAAAAACTTGATAAAGATAGATTTAGACGTGACATGGGTGGCGTTGAAGAAGCTTATGCTGAGATGATGAAAAGACTTGGTCTTAGCAAATAATTAATTCAAAAACAACATACAACGGAGCGACGAAGAAAATTTTTTGTTGCTCCGTTAATGTGCTTTAATTAGGACTTTAAAAACCTAAATAATTCTATTAATTTTGGAGGAAAATATGTCAACAGATACATACCAATCACCTTTGTGCTCAAGATATGCAGACAAAGAAATGAAATATCTTTTTTCAGAGGATATGAAGTTTAAAACATGGAGAAAATTGTGGATTGCACTTGCTGAGGCAGAAAACGAGCTTGGCTTGCCTGTAACACAAGAGCAAATTGACGAATTAAAATCATTTGCGGATAATATAAATTATGATGTAGCTAGAGAACGTGAAAAAGAAGTCAGACACGATGTTATGAGCCATGTATACGCTTATGGCACACAATGCCCAAAAGCTATGCCTATTATACATTTAGGTGCAACTTCTTGTTATGTTGGTGATAATACTGACATAATTGTTATGACAGATGCACTAAAAATTGTAAGAAGAAAACTTGTTGGTGTTATAAGAGTTTTAGCTGATTTTGCTATGGAATATAAAGATTTGCCAACACTTGCTTTCACACACTTTCAACCTGCTCAACCTACAACAGTTGGTAAAAGAGCAAGCTTATGGATACAAGAACTTTTAATGGATTTAGAAGATGTTGAGTATCTAATCAGTGGCATGAAACTTTTAGGTTCAAAAGGTACTACTGGTACACAAGCTAGTTTCTTAGAGCTATTTGACGGCGACCACGAAAAAGCTAAAGAAGTTGATAAAAAAATTGCTCAAAAAATGGGATTTGCTTCTTGTTACGCTGTTAGCGGTCAAACTTATTCAAGAAAACTTGATTACAGAATTTTGTCTGTCCTAAGTAGTATTGCTCAATCTGCAACAAAATTTTCAAACGACATAAGACTTCTACAAAACCTAAAAGAAATCGAAGAGCCTTTCGAGAAAAGTCAAATTGGTTCTTCTGCAATGGCTTATAAAAGAAATCCAATGAGAAGTGAAAGAATTGCTTCTCTTTCAAGATATATTATCGCTGATACTCTAAACCCAGCGATAACTGCTGCAACACAATGGTTCGAAAGAACTCTTGATGACTCAGCTAACAAAAGACTAAGTATTCCAGAGGGTTTCTTAGCAACAGACGCAGTCTTAAATCTATACATGAACGTAGCAGATGGTTTAGTAGTTTATCCAAAAGTTATCGAGCAAAGATTGATGAGAGAGTTACCATTTATGGCAACAGAAAATATCATGATGGATGCTGTTAAAAAAGGTGGAGATAGACAAGAACTTCACGAGGCTATTCGTGTTCACTCACACGCAGCTGGTAGAGTTGTCAAAGTTGAGGGTGGCGAAAATGACTTGTTAGAAAGAATTGCAAATGACGATACTTTTGATGTAACTTTAGAAGAGTTAAAAAGTCTATTAAATCCAGCAAACTATGTTGGTAGAGCACCAGAACAAACAGCTGATTTCATAAACGAAGTTGTAAATCCACTACTAGAAACATATAGTGAAATACCAGAAGAAAAAGCAGAAATTAATGTTTAATTAAATTTTTTAGAATATACTTCAAAAACGAAAGGAAAAATAAAAATGGTAAAAGCAATTGTAGGCGCTTGTTGGGGCGACGAGGGAAAAGGTAAAATCACAGATGTACTTGCAGAAAATTCTGATATCGTTATTAGATTCCAAGGCGGTAGTAATGCAGGTCACACAATTATAAATAATTATGGCAAATTTGCTCTTCATCAATTGCCATCAGGTATCTTTAGACAAAACATAATTAATATTATAGGAAACGGTGTTGCTCTTTCTGTTGAAAATTTCATCGGTGAAATAAACGAAGTTGTTAGCCGTGGAGTTCCAGCTCCTCAAATTTTAATTTCAGATAGATGCCAAATCGTTATGCCTTATCACAAAGATTTAGACGGAATGGAAGAAGCTAGACTTGCTTCAAAATCATTCGGTTCAACTAAATCAGGTATCGCTCCTTTCTATTCAGATAAATATGCTAAAATTGGTTTCCAAGTTAGCGAACTTTTTGAAGACAAAGAATACCTAATGGAAAAAATCGAAAGAGTTGTTGAGATTAAAAATATTCTTTATGTTAATCTCTACAAAACAGAACCACTTAATGTAGAAGAAATCTACAATAAACTAATGGAATACAAAGAGCTTATCACTCCTTATGTTGATGATACTTTTACTATTTTACATAAAGCTGTAAAAGAAGGTAAAACTATATTGCTTGAAGGTCAATTAGGTTCTCTAAAAGATACTGACTTAGGAATTTACCCAATGGTAACTTCTTCTTCTCCAATCGCTGGTTTCGGTGCTGTTGGTGCTGGTGGTATCCCTCCATACGAAATCAAAGAAATCGTTACAGTTATAAAAGCTTATTCAAGTGCTGTTGGTGCTGGTGAGTTTGTAAGCGAAATCTTTGGTGAAGAAGCAGATGAAATGCGTAGACGTGGCGGAGACGGTGGCGAATATGGTGCAACAACTGGTAGACCTAGAAGAATGGGTTGGTTAGACCTTGTTGCAGCACGTTACGGCTGTGAAGTTCAAGGTGCAACTGCTGCTGCATTTACAGTTATTGACGCTCTTGGATATCTTGACGAAATCCCAGTTTGCGTAGCTTATGAGCTAGACGGAAAAAGAATTGATTATTTCCCAAATACAACAGATTTAAAAAGATGCAAACCAATTTTAGAAGTTTTACCAGGTTGGAAATCTGACGTAATGGGCATTACAAATTATGACGAGTTACCAGAAAACGCTAAAAATTATGTTGAATTTGTAGAAAAAAATATTGGAGTTCCAATTACAATGGTTTCAAACGGACCAAAAAGAGAACATATAATTTATAGATAAGAGAGGTACTGCAAATGTGTGGTATAGTTGGTTATATAGGATATGAACAAGCAACACCATTTCTATTGCAAGGACTAGAAAAACTCGAATATAGAGGATACGACTCTGCTGGTGTAGCAGTTTATAACAACGGCGAATTAAACATAGTTAAAACAAAGGGTAGACTTAAAAATCTTGTCGAAAAAACAGATAACGGAGCAAATGTTGTGGGAACTTTGGGAATAGGTCACACAAGATGGGCAACTCACGGAGCTCCATCAGACCTAAACTCTCACCCACATCCAAGTTATAGAGGAGAATTTGCAGTTGTTCACAATGGTATCATAGAGAATTATCTCGAAATACGTGGACATCTTCAAAGACGTGGGGTTAAATTTCTTTCAGAAACAGATACAGAAGTTGTTGCTCAAATGCTTGATTATTATTATGATGGCAACATTTTAGATACTATTTTAAAAGTTACCGAAAAGCTTGACGGTAGCTATGCTCTAGCTATAATTTGTAAAGACACACCAGAGGCAATTTATGCCGCAAGAAAAAACAACCCACTAATTATAGGTCTTGGCGAAAACGAGAATTATATAGCGTCTGATGTAACTGCGACAATTGCTAGAACTAAGAATATATATAGACTTGGCGATGATGAAGTAGCTGTGCTTACAACTTCTTCTGTTGAAGTTTATAATTCTTACGGAGAAAAACTAAACAAAGAAGTAGAAACAGTCGATTGGGACATAACAGCTGCCGAAAAAGGCGGTTACGAACACTTTATGATGAAAGAAATCATGGAGCAACCAGAGGTTATCAAAAAAACTGTTTTGCCAAGAATAAAAGACGGCGAAATCACTCTTGATGATGTCAAACTTTCTCAAGCAGACATAGAGAAAATCAACAAAATTTTCATAGTTGCTTGTGGCACATCATACCATGTTGGAGTTGCTGCAAAATATATGTTTGAGCAAACTTTGAGAATACCAGTAGAAACAGATGTTGCATCAGAGTTCAGATATAGAAATCCAATAGTTGACGACAAAACTCTTGTTGTTATAATCAGCCAATCAGGCGAAACAGCGGACACACTCGCAGCACTTAGAGAAGCAAAAGAAAAAGGTGCAAGAGTTATTTCTGTTGTAAATGTTGTTGGTTCGACAATTGCAAACGAAAGTGACGATGTTATCTACACATGGGCAGGTCCAGAGATTTCTGTTGCTTCAACAAAGGCATATAGCACTCAACTTGTTGTTATGTACTTAATTGGAATTTATATGGCAGAAAAACTCGGTAAAATAGACAGCGAAACAAAAAAATATTATCTTGACGAACTAATGTCAATACCTGAAAAAGTCGAGGAAATATTAAAAAATAAAGAGCTAATCCAAAGAATAGCTGCGGGTCATTTCAATGCAGATGATATGTATTTCATAGGCAGAAATGTAGACTTTGCCGTGTCGCTTGAGGGTTGCCTAAAACTAAAAGAAATTTCTTACATTCATTCAGAGGCATACACAGCTGGAGAACTCAAACACGGACCTATCTCTCTAATTGTGGACGGAACAATGGTTGTTTCGCTTGCAACTTACGAAAGACTTGTCGACAAAACTCTTTCAAACATCAAAGAGGTAAAGGCAAGAGGTGCGGTTTGTTGGGGCATTACAGTAGAGGGAAACGAGAATATCGAGCAAGAAACAGAGTATACAACATACTTGCCAAAAATTGTCGATTTTATGTTACCATCACTTTCAGTAATACCACTACAATTATTTGCATACTATGTGGCTTCTATGAGAGGTTGTGACATAGATAAGCCAAGAAACTTG
>JAWXUN010000261.1:0-2487 GCA_044426425.1 Clostridia bacterium
AGGGTACAACATCTAACGCTGGCAAAAGCATTGTTGCGGCGGCTTTGTGCCGAATTTTTGCACAAGACGGATACAAGGTTGCACCATTCAAATCTCAAAACATGGCACTAAATTCTTTCATAACAGAAGACGGTCTAGAAATGGGACGAGCTCAAGTTGTACAAGCAGAAGCTGCCTATAAAAAGCCAGATGTTAGAATGAACCCAATTCTTTTAAAACCAACAAGCGACCAAGGTTCACAGGTAATCGTCAATGGTGAAGTTATGGGAAATATGCGTGCAATGGACTATTACAAGAACAAAAAAGCTTATGTTCCGCAAATTATGGAGGCTTATAATTCTCTTGCAGAAGAAAACGACATTATCGTCATAGAGGGGGCAGGCAGTCCAGCAGAAATCAATCTAAAAGAAAATGATATAGTTAACATGGGCATGGCAAAAATGGCAAAAGCTCCTGTTTTGATAGTCGGTGATATCGACAGAGGTGGAGTTTTCGCAGCACTATACGGAACATATATGCTTCAAGATGAAGAAGAAAAAACATATATCAAAGGCAATATCATCAACAAATTTCGTGGTGATGTAAAAATTTTGCAACCAGGCATTGAGATGATGGAGGATTTAGTTCCTGTTCCTGTTGTGGGAGTTATTCCGTATTTTCATTTGCAAATTGATGACGAGGACAGCCTTTCAGAAAATCTTGTCAATCAAAATGTTTCTGATATAGATATAGCAGTTTTGCGTTTGCCAAAAATTTCTAACTTCACAGATTTTAACGCATTCGAGATTTTTTCTGGCATAAAAGTTAGGTACATAACAAATGCAGATAATTTCAAAGAGCCAGATTTGCTTATAATTCCAGGTTCAAAGAACACAATAGAGGATTTATTGTGGCTTAGAGAAAGCGGATTAGAAGCTCAAATCCTAAAATACGCAAGCCAAGACAAACCAATTTTTGCAGTTTGTGGTGGATATCAAATGCTGTGCAAAAAACTTTGTGACCCTCATTTTGTGGAGGGCGGAGGAACTCAAAGAGGTTTGTCGCTCATTAACGCAAGCACAACTTTTCAAAAAGAAAAAACACGAACAAGGGTTCACGGACTTGTGGAGAATGCACAGGGGTTTTTTGCAAACTTAAATGGAAAAAGTTTTGAGGGATACGAAATCCACATGGGCACAACAGAAACAGAAAATTCTATGAACACAATAACAGATATAAACGGAAATTCAAGCAAAGACGGCGTTTCGTCAGGGAATATTTATGGAACGTATATCCACGGAATTTTTGATAACGAGGATATCGTTCTAACAATTGTCAAGACTCTTGCAGAGAAAAAGGGTGTAGAAATAGAGCTTAATTCAAATATTTCTATGGCAGAATTTAAGAATCGTGAATACGACAAATTGGCTGAAATTGTGAGAAATGCCATTGATATGAAAAATCTATATAAAATAGTGAATGACGGTATGTGACATGAAAAAAAATGCAGCAAGAATTTTAATAGCAGGAACGAACAGTGGTTGTGGCAAAACGACCGTCACCTGTGCACTGCTCTCGGCTTTGAAACAGAGAAATCTAAAAGTTTCGTCTTTTAAATGCGGGCCAGATTATATCGACCCAATGTTTCACGGAAAAGCCATCGGAGTTTCTTCTTCTAATTTGGATTTGTTTTTTTATGACGAAAATACTCTAAAAAATCTTTTGGCAGAAAATAGCGAAGAAATTTCTGTAATCGAGGGAGTTATGGGCTTTTATGACGGAACAAGTTTTAGCGAAACAAAAGCCTCAAGCTATCACCTTGCAAAAACAACAGAAACACCAGTTATTCTAACAATAAATTGCAAAGGCTTAGCTTATTCAGTTTTGCCGATTATAGAGGGTTTTGCTAATCACAAAAAAGATTATAAATTATCAGGAGTAATTCTTAATAATACAACAAAATCAAGCTATATAATGCTGAAAAAAACTATTGAAGAGTATTTTGCTGGAGAGATAAAAGTTTTTGGATATCTTCCCAAATTGCCAGAAGATTTGATTATAGAAAGCCGACACCTCGGACTTGTAACAGCCAACGAAATAGAAAATATCAAAGAAAAATTGCAAAAACTTGGCGAACTTGCAAGCGAATATATAGACATAGAAAAGATTATTGAAACAGCAAATTCAGCTAACGAAATATGCTACGAAAAAATTGATATACAAAAAATTTGTGATGTTAATATAGCCGTCGCACTCGATAACGCTTTTTGTTTTTACTACAAAGATAGCCTTAAGCTCTTAGAAAAACTTGGTGCAAATATAAAATATTTCAGCCCGCTAAAAGACACGAAATTGCCAAAAAATATAGATGGAATATATCTTGGCGGTGGATATCCAGAGCTTTATCTAAAAGAACTATCAGAGAACGAAACAATGAAAGATAGCATCAAAAATTTCTTGGAGCAAAACAAACCATGCATTGCAGAATGTGGCGGATTTTTGTATCTA
>JAWXUN010000262.1:0-2480 GCA_044426425.1 Clostridia bacterium
AAGCATTACCATTTGCAGCAACTGGCGGGCTTGCAGATGTTGCAGGTTCATTACCTCAAGCACTAAGAGCAAGAGTTGTCGGTGCAAGAATTGTTATCCCGCTATATGATAATATTCCACAAGAATTAAAAGAAAAAATGCAATTTGTTACAAGTATAAGTGTTCCAGTTGCTTGGCGTCGTCAATATTGTGGTATTTTTGAGGCTAAAGTCGGTGGCGTAATTTATTATTTAATCGACAATCAATACTATTTCAAGCGTTCTGGTTTTTATGGACATTTTGACGATGCAGAGAGATTTGCTTTTTTCTCTCGTGCTATCCTAGAGATGTTGCCATATATTGATTTTAAACCAGACATAATCCATGCAAATGACTGGCAAACTGCGTTAATTCCAATTTATTACAGACTTTATTATGCTAACAGCGAGTGGTATCAAGGAATTAAAACATTGTTTACTATTCACAATATTCAATACCAAGGACAATACGGAGCAGAAATTCTCGAAGATGTTTTTGGTGTGCCAAGTTCAGAGGCATCATTGCTTGAGTGGCAAGATACTGTCAACCTTATGAAAGGTGCTATCGAGAGTGCAAACTGGGTTTCAACAGTAAGCCCAAGCTATGCAAACGAAATTCTTGACCCATGGTTTTCTCATAAACTAGACCCGATACTAAGAGAGCGTTCGTGGAAACTTTCTGGTATCTTAAATGGTATCGACCAAGACGGATACAACCCAGAAACAGACGAAAATATATACAAAAACTACACAGTTGAAACACTAGCAAACAAAGCTATCAACAAAGCAAAACTCCAAGAGCGTATGGGGCTTGATATAGAACCAGATGTGCCACTAGTTGGAATGGTAACTCGCCTTGTTTCTCACAAAGGACTAGACTTAGTCAAAGAGGGGCTTGACAATGTTATGCAATTCTCTAATTGTCAATTTGTTGTTTTGGGAAGTGGCGACTGGGAATACGAAAATTTCTTTGAGCAAATGCAAGCTAAATACCCAGGCAGACTTTCTATTTGCAAGGGATTTATCCCAGAACTTTCAAGAAAAATTTATGCAGGTGCAGATATTTTCTTAATGCCAAGCAAGAGCGAGCCTTGTGGACTTTCTCAAATGATTTCTCTTAGATACGGAACTATTCCAGTTATCAGAGAAACAGGCGGACTCAAAGACTCAATTACTGATTGCCGTGACGGAGAAGGAAATGGATTTACATTCAAGCTATACACAAGCGATGATATGCTAAACTCACTCCATGCAGCAATTTATATGTACAAAACAGACAAAAAATATTGGGCTACAATAGTAAAAAGAGCAATGGAATGTGACAACAGCTGGGGAAAATCAGCAAAAGAATATATTAAATTATACAAACAAATTATCAAAAAATAACAAAAAGAAAGGGAACAAATCGTTCCCTTTCTTTTTGCTTAAATTAATTTTTTTAGAAAATTACACAAATCATCTTCGCTATCAATGTTGTGTGTTGCTACTTGCATCAGTTCGTCACACACTTTGTGAACAGCAGAAAAAGCTATTCCAATATCAGCTTTTTTTATCATATCAATGTCATTTGTTCCGTCGCCTATACAAACAAGTCGCTTATGTTTTTGCTTGATTTTTTCAAGTTCTTCTCCCTTGTTTATAACAGAAGTTACCGAACAAATCTTGCCGTTTTCGCTTTGTGCAATAGAAGAAAAACAATGATTTTCCATGCCAAGTTTTTTAACTAAATCACAAACATATAAATCCAAATTACCTGTTAATATATAACAATTTTCTTTGTTACTCTCAATAAAATCAGCAATTTTAGGAAAAATTTCTATTTCTAAAACAGTTTTCTGAATTTTTTTCAGCGGTATATCCTTAAGCGTTTCTAATCTTATAAGAAAATTTTCTTTAAAATTATTGCAATTTATCATAGCACTATCGGTTAAACTTTGCATCAAATCTTCTTTGTCAACAAGGCTTGCAAGCAAAGGCAAAATTTCTCTTTTTGTTATAGTACAATCTAAGTCGAAAACAAATACAGTGTTCAAAATTTAAACTCCTAAAATTTTTTTTAAATATATTATACACCAAAAGAAAGAAAAACACAAGACGACATACTTGTGTTTTTCTTTCTTTTAAAAAATAGGTTGTATTTGTTGTTTTTTCAAGGCATATTCAATTGTTTCATTTAATTTGCTAAAATTGCAAACTAGTGAGTTTGGTTTTTTGCTTGGGTCATCTTGAAGCATCGGTGCTATGAATATGTTTTTTGCGTTCATAATTTTTCCTATGTTTTGAAAAGATGCCGAAAGTGCATCGTTAGTGCAAATACACAAAACAACTGGAATTCCAATTCTTAGGCAAGATTTAACGGCCATTGTTACACTTGTGTCGGTTATTCCATTTGCGATTTTTGCAACAGTGTTGCCTGTGCAAGGTACGACAAGCAAAATATCTAGCATTTTTTTAGGTCCTAGC
>JAWXUN010000263.1:0-2464 GCA_044426425.1 Clostridia bacterium
TGCTCGAATTTTGGAGCAGAGAAAAGCAATCCCATAGACTCAAGGTCTTGCAAAACTTCTTTGTCAGCATCTTTGCAGAACACACCAGCCCATTTTGTTTCTTCTGTTAGGCAACCTTTTCCGTCTACAAGTTGAACGAAAGGCAAGCCGTATTTTCTACCAACTTGTGCATCGTCCTCACCAAAAGCAGGAGCCATGTGAACAACACCAGTACCATCTGTGAGTGTTACGAAAGATGCACAAGTGATGTACCAAGCTTTTTCTTTTGGAGAAACAAAGTTCCAAAGTGGTTCGTATTCTTTATATTCTAGGTCGATACCCTTAAATTCTTCGAGAATTGTTGTGTCTTCGCCTAAAACAGTTTCTACCAAAGCTTTAGCCATGTAGTATGTGTACTCGTCTTTTTGAACCTTTACATAGTCCTCGGCTGGGTTAACACAAAGACCTACGTTTGATGGAAGTGTCCAAGGAGTTGTTGTCCAAGCTAGGATATAAGCGTCCTCGCCTTTTGCTTTAAAGCGAACAATTGCAGAGCGTTCTTTAACCATTTTGTAGCCCTGAGCAACTTCGTGGCTTGAAAGAGGAGTTCCGCAACGTGGGCAATAAGGAACAATCTTAAAACCTTTGTATAATAAATCTTTGTCAAAAATTTGTTTAAGAGCCCACCATTCAGACTCGATAAAATCGTTGTGATATGTTACATAAGGCTCGTCCATGTCAGCCCAAAAACCAACAGCTTTAGAGAAATCTTCCCACATTCCTTTGTAGTTCCAAACACTCTCTTTGCATTTTGAGATAAATGGGTCAAGTCCATAGTTTTCTATTTGGTCTTTACCGCTGATGCCCAAAAGTTTTTCAACTTCAATCTCAACAGGCAAGCCGTGTGTGTCCCAACCAGCTTTTCTTGGAACATCGTAGCCTTTCATTAAGCGGTAACGAGGAATCATATCTTTAACGGCACGAGTTAAAACGTGACCGATGTGAGGTTTTCCGTTAGCAGTTGGAGGGCCATCATAAAAAGTATAAGTTGGTTTGCCTTTGCAGTCTTCGACTGATTTTTCAAAAATTTGATTTTCGTTCCAGAATTTAACAGTGTTTTGTTCTCTTTGAACACTAGTTATTTCGTTGTTAATTTTTTTGTACATATATATTCTCCTTAAAAATTTGTTTTGGATTTAATATTTATTGTAGGGTTGGGGCTTGCTCCAACCGTGGGTTTAACAATATATTCCCTTAATATCGTAGGGTATGCATTGTATGCATACCGAGTGGGAGCACAAATTTCAATATAATTTTATAGTCGTTTTGGGGGAGTTTGTTCCTCGTTATAACATAAATTTATATTACAGTTAATGTCATTACCGAGGTACGCATACAATGCGTACCCTACGGAGAAGTTTCACCATTTAAAAAAAGCCTTTGCCCAATAAGGACAAAGACTTTCAGCTTTGTTTATAACCACCCTACATACTTTTTTTAATATGCGTCTTTTTTAACGGTAAGACACCGAGAAAACTTAATCAACATTTTCGGTTTTCCAGCTCAAAAGTGATTTTCACACAAACTTAATCTTATCGGTTTACACCAAACACCGACTCTCTAAAAATTTCAGTTTACGCTACTCTCTTCATCATAGCTTTTCCTAGTAATTATATATCTTTTTTTCAATTTTGTCAATCATTTTTTTGAAAGCTCGCTCAGTTTTCTTTTAAATGCAGAAATGAAAGAAATTTTCTTTTGTTTCACTTCTTTTTTCTCTGGGTACAATATGTCCGCATAAATAATATCAACTTCACTGCCCAAAAGAACTTGTTTGTCGATTGACTTTCCTTGGAGTCTTGTGTTAACATTGTGTCTTATGAGTGCATAGGCAACTCCAGCGACAGGTGTTCCAATCAAAATTCCGCCAATACCAAAAATTCCGCCCATTACAGTAACAGCTGCAAGAGTCCAAATTCCTGGAAGACCAAGGGACGAGCCAACAACTCTTGGATAGATAACATTTCCCTCAAATTGTTGCAAAATCACAAAGAAAATAACAAACCAAAGGGCATCTGCTGGGTTAACTAAAAGTAGCAACAAACCACCGCCAATAGCACCGATAAAAGCACCAACAAGTGGAATTAAAGCACAAAATGTAACAAGTGTTGAGATAAGCAGTGAATAATCAAGACCAATTATATTCATTCCTATATAGCACAAAACTCCCAAAATTAGACATTCTGTGAGCTGACCACGAACATAGTTAGAAAAAACTTTGTTGCTTAGGCTTAGGAACATAGAAATTCTGTTTGCGTGTCTGCGTGGTGTGTATGCATAGAGTAATTTTTTTTGTGTCATAATCAAATTCTCTTTGCCAGACAAAAAATAGACAGAGAAAATTAGGCTTAAAACAACGGTGAAAATAACAGAGGCAACATTGACAGTTGCAGAGATTATTGCTAAAACAATGTCTGTTGTCGCC
>JAWXUN010000264.1:0-2462 GCA_044426425.1 Clostridia bacterium
ACATTCTTCCTGATACATACAAAGTTTTATCAGGTCATAAAAATATCGTAGCTACAAAAGAAGCTAATCACGATATAAGTTCAATCGCAAAAACAATCTCACTTTGTGGCGACGATTTAATGGTATATTCTGGTGAAGATAGCCAAACTCTTCCCATCATGGCATTGGGCGGTATCGGCGTAATCTCTGTTTTTTCAAACATTATGCCAGCAACAATGAAAGACCTAACAACAGCTATGCTTAACGAAAATTATGCTGTGGCAAGAGAGATTACATCAAAATACATCAGTCTTATGGACGCTATGTTCATGGATGTTAACCCAATTCCAGTTAAAGAGGCTCTTTCTCAAATGGGATATTGCAGCAATATTTGCCGTTTGCCGCTAACTACAATGACAGACAGCGACATTGCGAAAATGACATCAGTTCTAAAAGAATACTCTTTAATTTAATAGATTAGAGGAAAATATAATGACAAAGATAATACTCTGTGGCTGTTTTGGTCACATGGGACGTGTAATAACAGATATCGTTTCTAAAAACAATACTTGCGAAATTGTCGCTGGTGTTGATATAGCTACTCAAAATGATGCTAATTTTAAAGTTTATAGTGATATAAAAGATGTTAGCGAAGATGCAGATGTTATCATAGATTTTTCACATCCGTCTTTGCTAACACCAATCTTGGATTTTGCAAAAGGAAAAGTTCCAGTGGTTCTTTGCACAACTGGATATACGGCTGAGCAAGTTAAGCAAATAGAACTTGCAAGTGAACAAACAGCAATTTTCTATTCAAGAAATATGTCGCTAGGAATTAATCTTTTAATAGAACTTTCTAAAAAAGCTTCTGCAATATTAGGCAATGATTTTGATATAGAAATTATAGAAAAACACCATAATCTCAAAGTCGATGCACCAAGCGGAACAGCACTTATGATTGCTGATGCAATTGCAAGCGAGAGAGAAGATATTACTAATTATATGTATGATAGACACGCTGTGCGTAAGCAAAGAGATGTGTCAGAAATTGGTATTCACGCTGTTAGAGGCGGAACAATTGTTGGCGAGCACGAAGTTGTTTTTGCAGGCAGACACGAGGTTCTCAGCATTTCTCACTCTGCTCAATCAAAAGAACTTTTTGCAAACGGAGCTGTCAATGCAGGCATATTTATGTCTAATAAACCAGCAGGACTATATGATATGAGCAATATGCTTGATATGTAAATTCTTAAACAAAAACTAGGAGATTTAATATTGAAAATACTTACTTCTTTTATGATGATTGCGGTTATGTTTCAAAACTTGTTTGTTTTGCCAAGCGACACAAGCGGATTTGATTATCTGGGGGAAGAACTTTATTGCGAGTCGATACTTATGGTAGATGCAGAAACTGGAGAAACAATTTATTCCCAAAATTCTGATTCTGTGCTTTCTATTGCATCTATCACAAAGATAATGACATTTATTGTTGCGGTTGAAAATATCCCTGATATAGAAAACACATATATCACTTTTAGTAGTGAAGTAACACAAATATTATCTGGCACTGGTTGTTGGACAGCGAGCATAAAGTCTGGCGAACAGTTTACGGTTTTAGATTATTTGAAAATGCTTTTGGTAACATCTGCTGGCGACGCTGGCGTTCAGTTAGCCTTGTATTATGACGAGTTAAATGGATACAGTAGTGATTTTTCTGGTTATATAGACGGTTCTGATTCTCGTGCCTTTATTATGGAGGACTCGCTTTTTGTGGATTTGATGAATGAAAAAGCTCAAGAGCTAGGTTGCGTAAATACCAATTTTACAAACCCAACAGGGCTTTATCACGAGGACAATTATTCAACAGCCGAAGATGTTGCGATTTTCACAGAGTATGCATTTAGCTTGCCTTATTTCAGCGATATTGTCTGTTTGAGTGAGTTTGAACTACCAGCAACAAACCTTTCTTCAGCAAGAACAATCACTACATCAAATGCACTTTTGTCATCTAGTTTATATGATGGTATGTATACCTACGAATACGCAACAGGTATAAAAACTGGACGACTCACTGATGCTGGCAACTGTCTTGTTTCTTCTGCTAGTAAAGATGGAAGAGAATATATTGTTGTTTGTTTAGGTGCAGAAATTTCTAGCACTAAAAATGACTCGGCGGGAGATGCCATTAAACTCTATGAATGGGTATTTAACGAATTTTCTGAAGCAACATTGATAGAAGAAGGCGATTTTGTAACTAATATTGACTTGGAGAATAACTATACTACCACAGAGATAGAAGTTACGGCTGGTGAAACTGCTGTTTCGTATTTGCCAAATGATTTTAATGTAGCCTCAATTAGCATTCAAATTGAGATATATGAAGATATTAGTGCACCTATTTCAGCAAATGATGTTGTGGGTGTCGCAAGTTTTGTGTACAACGATTATGTTTTTTGGAACAGTTGAACTTGTATCATCAGAGG
>JAWXUN010000265.1:0-2439 GCA_044426425.1 Clostridia bacterium
TAAAAAATACCTTTAAAATGAGAAAGGAAATAAATAAAATGAGTAGAGTAGTTGTTACAGGTTTAGGAATTATCAGTCCAATCGGAAGTAGCGTAAGCGAATATTGGGACAGTCTAAAAAGTGGAAAATGCGGAATTGGCATGATAACAAGGTTTGATACAAGTGACCACAAAGCAAAAATTGCAGCAGAAGTCAAAGACTTTAAACCACTTGAATACATGGACAAAGGCGACGTAAGAAAAAGAGATTTATATACTCAATATGGTATTGCTGCTGCAACTCAAGCGGTTGAGAACAGCGGAATTATGGGAAATGTTGACGAATACAAATTTGGTGTTTATTTTGGTTCAGGCATCGGTGGTATCCAAACATTTTCAGACGAGGTTAACAAACTAACAGCAAAAGGAGCAAAGAGAGTTTCACCTTTCTTTATCCCAATGATTATCGGAAATATCTGTGCAGGCGAAATTGCAATAAAATTCCAAGCAAAGGCATCTTGTCTTGCAATGGTAACAGCTTGTGCAACAAGTAATAACACAATCGGCGAGGCTTTCAGAGCAATCAAACATGGCTACTTAGATGCAGCCATAGCTGGTGGTTCAGAGGCTGCAATTACTCCTGTTGGTGTTGCAGGTTTCTCAAATATGATGGCACTTTCAACAAACGAAACTCCAGTAGAGGCTTGTTGTCCTTTTGATAAAAGAAGAAACGGCTTTATTATGGGAGAGGGTGCAGGTTGCCTAGTTTTAGAAAACTACGATCACGCAGTTGCTCGTGGAGCAACAATATATGGCGAGATTGTCGGCTATGGCTCAACTTGCGACGCTCACCACATCACAGCCCCAGACCCAGAGGGAAATGGCGGTGCAGCATCTATGAAAATGGCAATGGAAGAAGCTGGACTAAACGGCTCAGAAAATATATATGTAAATGCACACGGCACAAGCACACCGCTTAACGACAAGTCAGAAACACTTGTAATAAAACGTGCTCTTGGTGAAGAAAATGCGAAAAAATCAATTGTTTCTTCAACAAAATCTATGACAGGTCACATGCTCGGTGCAGCAGGTGCAGCAGAGGCAATCGCTTGCATTATGGCACTAAAAGAGGGAATAATTCCTCCAACAATTGGCTTTAAAGAAGCAGACGAAAATTGCGACCTAGACTATTGTTTCAATAGTGCACAAGAGAGAGAAATCGACTTTGCACTTTCAAATGGCTTAGGTTTTGGCGGACACAATGCTTGCTTGGCACTCAAAAAAATCTAAAATTGAAAGGTAACCTTAATGAAAATTAACGAGATTAAAGAACTTGCTCAAATCATGCAAGATTGTTCTTTGACAAGTCTTGAGATTGACGGCGAAAAAATCACAATGAAAAGAGAAGCGACAGCGGTTATTTCTGCTCCAGTTATAAAGGCGACAGTTGCCGAAACAGATGAAACACAAAAAGCTGTTAAAACTAGCGAAGGCAAAGTTATCACAGCCCCAACAGTTGGTGTGTTCTATGCATCATCATCACCAGATGCAAGTGCCTATGTAAAAGTTGGCGACAAGGTTGAACTTGGCGACGTTATGTGTATTATCGAAGCGATGAAACTCATGAACGAAATTCAAGCTGATTGCAGTGGAGAAATTGTTGAGATTTTGGCAAAAAATGGCGACGTTGTCGAATACGGACAAGAACTTTTTAGACTTAAATAAAATACCTTTAAAAAAAGAAGAAAGGTCAAATAAATGAATAGAGAAGAAATAATGCAAATCATTCCACACAGAGATAATATGCTTTTGGTGGACGAGGTTGAATTAATAGAAGAAAAGGCTCACGGAAAATACCACGTTACAGGAGAAGAATTTTTTCTAAAAGGACATTTTCCAGGCAATCCTGTTGTGCCAGGCGTTATATTGTGCGAGATGTTGGCACAATCATCTTGCGTTTTGCTTTCAGGTGTGGCAGAGGGTGCAACACCATTTTTCACAGGACTAGACGGAGTTAAGTTCCGTGGACAAGTTAAACCAGGCGACACATTTGAAACAGTGTGCGAAATCACACGTTCAAGAGGAAATTTCTATTTTGCAAAAGGCAAAGGCTATGTAGACGGAAAACTGTGTGTTTCAGCAGATTTTTCATTTGCATTAGTTAAATAAAAAGCCATAAAAACTCAAAGCGTAACAATCTGACTTATATTTTTCTGTCATCTTGCCAACGTATAGTTTTTAGAAATTACCAAAATAAACATATCCAGTATGGGGCGATTTTTTCGTCCCACACAATCACATATTTTTATTGGAGAGATTTTATGTTTGATAAAATTTTAATTGCCAATCGTGGCGAAATTGCTGTCAGGGTTATCCGTGCTTGCAAAGAAATGGGCATAAAAACAGTGGCTGTATATTCACAGGCAGATGCTGGCAGTCTTCATGTTGCAATGGCAGACGA
>JAWXUN010000266.1:0-2431 GCA_044426425.1 Clostridia bacterium
TTGTAAACCTTATCAGCCGTTTGTATGATGTTACAAAAGGCAAAATAAAAGTTGGCGGAGTAGACGTAAGAGATTACGATATAGAAACAATCCGCAACAATGTTGCTGTTGTTCTTCAAAATAACGAACTTTTTTCTGGCACTATTCTTGACAACTTGCGTTGGGGTAACGAAAATGCAAGCGAAGAAGAATGTAAAAAAGCCTGTCAAATTTCTTGTGCTGACGAGTTTATTCAAAGAATGCCAAAGAAATATAACACAGGTATCGAACAAGGCGGAAACAATGTTTCTGGCGGTCAAAAACAACGTCTTTGCATTGCAAGGGCACTTCTAAAAAATCCAAAAGTTTTAATTTTGGACGACTCCACATCTGCGGTTGACACTGCGACTGATGCAAAAATCAGAAAAGCATTTAGAGAAGATATTCCAAGCGTTACAAAATTTATTATTTCTCAAAGAATATCTAGTGTGTCAGATGCCGACAAAATCATTGTTATTGACGATGGAAAAATTAATGCATTTGACAATCACGATAATTTGCTAGAAACAAATGAAATTTATCGCAGAATATACGAGGGTCAAACTCAAGGAGATGCAGACTTTGACGAGAAAGGAGATTGATGAATATGAGTGAACAAAGAAAACCAGAAATGCAAGGCAAAGTTCAGATGGGTGGCGGACCTGGCAGAGGACCAGCGGGTGGAAAGCCAAAGCTAGAAACGTCACTGCCAAGCATAATGAAAAAACTTTTTAGCATTGTTCTAAAAGAATATATAGTTCAATTAATCATAGTTTTGGCGTGTATCTTAACTTCGGCTATTGTTTCTGTTCAGGGAACATTGTTTATAGAAACGCTGATAGACGGCTATATCATGCCACTAATCGGTGTAGAAAATGCAGACTTCACTCCACTTGCACAGGCTCTTATGCTTCTTGGAATGATTTATGCAGTAGGTGTTATAGCATCTTTCGCCTACACAAGAATTATGGTTTTTGTTAGCCAAGGAACACTTAACAAAATCAGAAAACAAACTTTTAGCCACATGGAAACTTTGCCAATAAAGTATTTTGACAACAATGCTTATGGCGATATCATGTCAGTCTATACAAATGATATAGACACACTTAGACAGCTAATCAGCCAAACATTCCCACAACTTTTTAACAGCTCAATCACATTTGTCGCAACAGTTGCAAGCATGATTGTTCTAAATGTTCCGCTCACAATTGTGATGTTTGTTATGATAACAATTATGCTTTATGCAGCTAAAACTATCGGCGGAAAATCTGGCAAATTCTTTAAAGAGCAACAACAATCTCTCGGAAAACTTAACGGCTATGTAGAAGAAATGATTAGGGGTCAAAAGGTTGTCAAGGTTTTTTCTTATGAAGAAAGAGCGAAAAAACAATTTGACGAACTCAACGATAATCTTCAACAAGCGTCTGAAAAAGCAAATAAATTTGCAAATATCTTAATGCCTGTAAACGGTCAACTTGGTAATTTAAGCTATGTTTTGGTAGCTGTTTTGGGCGGTATTCTGTCAATCACTGGCGTAGGTGGCGTTACAATCGGAACACTAATCGCTTTCTTGCAACTTAGCAAAAGTGTTGTCGGTCCTATCTCTCAAGTGTCTATGCAAATCAACTTTGTTGTTATGGGTGCGGCAGGTGCAGAGAGAATTTTTAAACTTCTCGATCAAAAGCCAGAAGAGGACGATGGCTATGTATCACTTGTCAATGTAACTGAAAACGAAAAAGGTGAGATTAAAGAAAGCGAAAAAGTTACTGGAATGTGGGCATGGAAACATTTTCACAAGGCAGATGGCACGGTAACTTATATTCGCCAAAGAGGTAATGTTGAATTTGAGAATGTTGATTTTGGATACACAGACGCAAAATTAACCCTCAAAAATATCAATCTAGAGGCAAAAGAGGGTCAAAAGATTGCTTTTGTTGGCTCGACTGGTGCAGGCAAAACGACAATCACAAACCTTATCAACCGATTTTATGATATTCAAAGTGGAAAAATTCGTTATGACGGAATTAATATCAAAAAAATCAAAAAGGCAGACCTAAGAAAATCACTAGGAATGGTTTTGCAAGATACTCATTTGTTCACTGGTTCTGTTCTTGATAACATCAGATACGGCAAGCTCGACGCAACTGAAGAAGAATGTATAAAGGCGGCAAAAATTGCTGGAGCACACAGCTTTATCTCTCGTTTGCCAGAGGCTTATAACACCCAAATCACTGGTGACGGAGCAAGCCTGTCTGGTGGTCAAAGACAGCTTTTGGCTATTGCAAGAACAACAGTTGCAAACCCACCAGCCCTCATTCTTGACGAAGCGACTTCTTCTATCGATACAGGAACAGAAAAACTTGTGCAAGAGGGCATGGATAGCCTGATGAAAGGCAGAACAACTTTTGTTATC
>JAWXUN010000267.1:0-2429 GCA_044426425.1 Clostridia bacterium
ACGTGACCCAAGTAGTGTATTAAAAGTTAATGACAAATACTATGTTTGGTATACAAAATCTGTGGGACCTCACTTTGGCAAAGAGGTGCTTGACCCAAACGCAAAGAAATTTCCGTGGGACTATGCAGATATTTATTATGCAACGAGTGTAGATGGCATTAATTGGCAAGAACAGGGCTGTGCAGTTCATAGAGGTGGCAAGGGTGAATATGACGAAAGAACTATCTGTACTCCAGATGTTTTAGAGCATAACGGAAAGTATTATCTTGTCTATCAGGCAATTCCACAAGGCTCATACACAGGTTGCAACGAAAATGTTGCAATGGCTGTTGCAGAGAGTCCAGACGGCCCGTTTATCAAAACAAGACAAAATATTTTGCAGGCTATGCCAAGCGGAAATTGGTTTGGCGATGTTTCGGATGATAGCTATAACAAGGGCAAGTTTTTTGGCTTAACTCACGACCCAAGCCTATACTATTATAATAGGAAATTTTATTTATACTATAAATGTAGTTCAAATACCGATAAATTAAAATTTGCTGGCAAAGACACACGTTGGGGTGTTGCTATTTCTGAGGATATCCTTGGCCCTTATGAGCACAGCGATTTTAACCCTGTTACAAACAGCGGACACGAAACAATGTTGTGGCACTATAATGGTGGAATAGGAGCACTTCTTAACAGAGATGGTCCAGAGAAAAACACAATTCAATATGCAAAAGATGGAGTTAATTTTGAGATTATGGCTGTCACAGAAAACACTCCACAGGCTGGTGGTGCGTTCAGAGGAGATAACACAGATTTATCACCGCTAGAGGGTATCCGCTGGGGACTTTGTCACTGTGATGAGAGGGCGAGTATTTGGAATTATATCATAAGATTTGACTTAGACCAAAGAAATGACCCATATAAATTGCCTTTGACATATCCAATTCCAAATACACAATGGTTTTAAAATGAAATTTAATATTAATTTAAAATCATTTTAATACTTTGTTCATTTAAAATTCATCTTTTTTACTCGTGAAATTTAACTTAATTGTTGTACAAATCAAAACAAATTTATGCATGATAATGAAATATTTGTATTTTTGCATTAAAGTGTTGACATAGTGAAATATTAGGTATAGAATTTAATGCATATAAAACTTTCATATAAAAAAGTTTTAATCAAAACAATTATTTAAGGAGAGAAAACACATGAAAAAGATTTTGGCTACATTACTTGCATCAGCTATGGTTTTAACATCATTTGCTGCTTGTAGTTCTGAAACAGCTAGCTCAGGAGAAGAAACATTTTTAATCGGCGGTTCAGGCCCACTTACAGGTGACTATGCAACTTATGGTGTATCTGTAAAACAAGGTGCAACAATAGCTATTGACGAAATCAATGCTGCTGGCGGAGTTAACGGTATTCAACTAGAACTTAAAATGGAAGATGACCAAGCTGACTCAGCAATGGCAGTTAATGCTTATGCAACTCTTATGGATGCAGGAATGAAAGTTTCTCTTGGTGCTGTTACTTCTGGTGCTTGCATTGCAGCAGTTACAGAATCACAAGAAGACGGACTTTTGCTTTTAACTCCATCTGGTTCACAAGAAGAAATTGTTGATGCTGATAATTCATTCAGAGTTTGCTTTAACGACCCAGACCAAGGCAAATATGCAGCTAGCTTTATTTATGAAAATAATATTTCTGATAAAGTTGCTATCATCTATGACAAATCAAATGCATATTCAGATGGTATCACAGAAACATTCGTAGCTCAAGCAGAAGAAGACGGACTAGAGATTGTTGCTCAAGAAGCTTTCACAGACCAATCTAACACAGACTTCTCTGTTCAACTTCAATCAATCAAATCTTCTGGTGCAACACTTGTTTTCTTGCCAATTTATGCTCAAGAAGCAGCTTTCATCTTAACACAAGCAGACAATATCGGACTTGACGTTGTTTTCTTTGGTTGCGATGGTTTAGATGGTATACTTGAAAAAATTGGTGATAACCAAGAACTTTGCGAAGAAGTTATGCTTTTAACACCATTTACAGCAGACGGAACTGACGAAGTTGTTGTAGATTTCGTTGCAGCATACAAAGAGGCTTACGAAACAACTCCTGACCAATTCGCAGCTGATGGATACGATGCAATTTACACAATCAAAGCTGCAATGGAACAAGCAGGTATCACAGATATTAATGATGCTGATTTAAACAGCAAACTAATTGCTGCTATGACAGAGATTACAGTTGAGGGTACAACTGGAACAATGACATGGGACGCAGGCGGTGAGCCAGAAAAAACAGCAAAAGCTGTTGTTATTCAAGATGGCGTATACGTTGCTTACGAATAATAAAATGCAAAATTAATTAGTATAAAAATCTAAAAGTCCCCTATCAAGCAAAAGATAGTTGGGGCTTTTAGCTGATTGTG
>JAWXUN010000268.1:0-2408 GCA_044426425.1 Clostridia bacterium
TTCCTATTTTAGCATTTATACATTACCCCTTTTTACAGCCTTTATATCAAGTTTCTGTTCGTTAGGTCAAGATTTTGCACCACACTTTCTTCAGCTCATACCTCACGATATGCACCTTGTGCGTTGCTATGTGGTTGGTTGTGAGTTCCCCCACTCTGGACTTTCACCAGTTAGCTATGTACCATACTCGGCACACCACAAAATAAAGGAACAACAAATCTGTTGTTCCTTTATTTATTATTCTAAAAAAGACCGAACATTCTAAGAATGTATATCGTTGCGAATACTGTTATTATAGAAAAAACTGAAGTGAACACGACAATTGACGATGCCAAGTCGCCGTCACCGCCCATTTTTTCTGCCATTGTATACGAACTTGCGGCAGTTGGAGAACCAAAAATAACCATCATACACGCCAGCTCTACCGACCTAAAACCAAGCATAACTGCAATAGAAAGCACCACAGCAGGCACAATAATCAATCTGCCTAGGCAGGCTATTGTCAGCTGTTTTTTTATTCTGCTAATTTGCTTAAAGTCAAACCTTGCACCAAGCATAAACAATGCGAAAGGTGAGGCTATGTCGCCAAGTTGAGTCAATGAATTTTCTATGACAAAAGGGAACTCAATGTCTATGAACATAACAGAAATTCCGAGTGCAGTTGCTATAATTAGCGGATTTTTTACTATGCCTAGCAAAACACTTTTTACATCTGTTTTTCCTGTTCCAAAAATTGTTAGAACTGTTACAGAAAAAATGTTGAAAAGTGGAATTACAATTGCGATAAAAATTGAAGCTAAAGACAAATCCGCCTCTGGTAAAAGCAGCGTTATCAGCGGTATTCCGAAAAGTGCATAGTTTGAGCGACATATTCCCTGTATCATCACGCCACGTTTTTTGTTATCTTTTTCGTTTATGATAACAAATATTGTGACAATAACAAACAGAAGAACAATTACAACAATAACATATATGAAAACACTAAAATTTGTGAGTGTTTCAATTGTGCAATTTCTTGTGTTATTAAAAAGCAAAATTGGCAAGAACACTTTGAACGCCAAACTGTTACACTGAGAAGTTGTATTATCGTCAATGATGTTAAAACGACGAGTTATGTATCCAGCCGTCATCATCACCAAGAGTGGCAAAACTACATTTGCCGAAAAAATTATATTATCCATTATATAACCCTAATTCTAAATTTTTTTGCAAAGTTCAAGTGCACTCTTAATAACCTTGTCCATGTCATAGTACTTATATTCGCCAAGTCTTCCGCCAAAGATAACATTTTTTTGCGAGTCTGCAAGCTCTTTGTATTTTGCGAAAAGCTCATCATTTTTCTTGTTATTTATTGGATAATATGGCTCGTCACCCTTTGTCCATGTCGCTGGGTATTCTCTTGTTACAACTGTTTTGTCTGACTGTGTTTTCAAGAAATGCTTGTGCTCAATTATTCTTGTAAAAGGAATATCTCTTTCTGTATAATTGATAACAGCATTGCCTTGGTAGTCCTCTTGCTCCAAGCTTTGGTGCTCAAAACGCAAACTTCTATATTCTAATTCGCCAAATTTATAATCAAAATATTCGTCTATCATGCCAGTGAAAACAAGGGTTTCTGCCATGCTCTCGTACTCTTCTTTTTTGTCGAAGAAATTTTCTGCAAGTTTAATCTCACTGCCCTCAAAAAGCTTTTGTATAAGCAAATTGTAGTCCGTTATACCTTGGTATTTATCATTAAAATAGTTGTTGTCATAAGTAAAACGCAGCGGAACTCTCTTGATTATAAACGCTGGCAATTCTGTTGCAGAAGTTCCCCATTGCTTTTCTGTATAGCCTTTGATAAGCTTTTCGTACATATCTTTTCCAACCAAAGAAATAGCTTGTTCCTCAAGATTTTTTGGCTCTGTTATGCCAGCTTGTTCAGCTTGTTCTTTCACCATCGCCTTTGCCTCGGCTGGTGTTTTTGTGCCCCAAAGTTTATAAAAAGTGTTCATATTAAAAGGTAAATTAAAAAGTTCGCCCTTATAATTTGCAATTGGGCTGTTCACAAAATTGTTAAACTCAACAAACTCGTTAACAAACGACCACACCTCTTCGTCACTTGTGTGAAAAATATGTGCACCATATTTGTGCACGGCAATGTCGCCAACTTGTTCGCAATAAATATTTCCGCCAATGTGCTCCCTTTTGTCAATTACCAAACAAGATTTTCCGAGCTTTGTTGCGTGATGTGCAACAACCGCAGAAAAAAGACCTGCACCAATAAAAAGATAATCATACTTTTTCATAATAAAATCCTCACTTATAACAATTTTTTTATTTCAAATACAAATAAAGGAGAGAACTATTCCCTCCTTTTAATATATTTTTAGTTAAATCCCATGTGTTTTTGAACAATTTGATAAATT
>JAWXUN010000269.1:0-2403 GCA_044426425.1 Clostridia bacterium
TTGGCACTATATAACTACATGAGCCAAATTTTGGTAGAGCTTGTAAAGACCGCTGATTTGATTATTTCTATGATAAAATCCGCCGCTTGTGCCTCTCGTGTGGCAAGTGTTCTTGAGATTTCTCCAGCACAGATTGATGGTAACGAAATGCTTGATATATTTGACGAAATTGAATTTAAAAATGTTTCTTTCAAGTATTACGAGGACGGTGACGAGGCTGTTTCTAAGATAAATTTCAAGGCTAAGAAAGGTCAAGTTGTCGGAATAGTCGGTGGTACTGGCTCTGGAAAGTCAACTGTTGTGAACCTTATCCCTCGTTTTTACGACAGCACACAGGGACAAGTTTTGTTAAATGGAAAAGACATAAAAGACTATACTTTTAGCAGTCTAAGAGATAAAATTTCTGTTGTTCCACAAAAATCGAACCTCTTTTCTGGCACTATTCGTGATAACATAAAATGGGGAAAAACAGATGCGAGCGACGAAGAAATATTCAGAGCTTTGGATATCGCACAGGCGAGTGAACTTTTAAAAGAAAAAAATGGACTAGACACAATTGTCAGCCAATCTGGCAAAAATTTTTCTGGTGGACAAAAGCAAAGACTTAGCATTGCTAGGGCTATTGTAAAAAATCCAGATATATTAATTTTGGACGATAGCAGTTCGGCTCTTGACTATATAACCGACCTTAAGCTAAGACAAGCTATTGGAAATATAGAAAATCCGCCACTTTGTTTCATCGTTTCGCAGAGGGTTTCTTCTGTTAAAAATGCTGATTTAATTTTAGTTTTAGACGACGGAGAAACAGTTGGACAAGGCAAACACAAAGAACTTTTTAAAACTTGTGAGTCTTATAGAGAAAAATATCATGCACAATTTAAGGAGGTTTAAACTTTGAAAAAAGATACTATTATAAAGATATTAAAGAGAATTAAGCCTTTTAGAACAAAAATTATTTTTGTGGTTTTGTTCGCTGTTGTTTCGGTAACACTCAGTTTGTATATTCCAATTTTGGTTGGTAGAGCGATTGATTATATGATAGGTGTGGGAAATGTTGAGTTCTCTAACATCACACAAACCATGATAACTTTGGCAGTTTGTGCATTGGCGGTTGCCGTGTCGCAGTGGTGCTTGACTAGGCTTAACAACAAAATCACTTATGCTGTTGTCAAACAACTGCGTGATGATATGTTTAAGCACATTCAGAGATTGCCAATTAAATACCTAGACTCGCACTCGAGCGGTTCAGTTGTCAGCAATATCGTGACAGATGTTGACCAATTTTCAGACGGCTTGTTACTCGGTTTTACACAATTTTTGACAGGTGCGCTTACCATAGTTGGCACACTTTGCTTTATGCTATCAATCAATTGGATAATCACCCTTGTTGTGGTTCTCATCACACCGATGTCGTTTTTTGTGGCTTCGTTCATTGCGAAAAAAACACACAAACTTTTCAAAAGTCAATCAGAAATTCGTGCTGAACAAACAGCAATAGTAGAAGAAAGTTTGAGCGATTTAAAATTAGTAAAAGCTTTTTCTCACGAGGACGAAATACTAGAAAAATTTGATGAAGTCAACGAGAATTTGCGAGCTGTGTCACAAAAGGCTATCTTTTATTCCTCACTCACAAACCCTGTCACACGTTTTGTAAACTCTGTTGTATACGCAGGTGTTGGACTTAGCGGTGCTTTGGTCGCTGTTAGCGGTGGTATTTCTGTTGGTGCACTCACAAGTTTTTTGACCTACGCAAACCAATACACAAAGCCGTTTAACGAGATTTCTGGCGTGTTTGCTGAACTTCAAAATGCAATAGCCTGTGCACAAAGAGTCTTTGATTTGCTTGAACAAGAGGAGCTTTCCGAAGAGGTTTCGGACAAAGATTTGCCAAAAACTTTTGAGGGCAATATAGAAATAGAAAACGTAAGTTTTTCGTATATAAAAGATAAAGAACTAATCAAAGATTTTAATTTGTCTGTTAAAAGTGGACAAAAAATCGCCATTGTAGGACCCACTGGCTGTGGCAAGACAACTATGATAAATCTGTTGATGAGATTTTATGATATAGATAGTGGCGACATAAAAATAGACGGTGTTTCTATCAGAGATATGTCAAGGCACAAGCTCCGCTCTTCGGTTGGGATGGTCTTGCAAGACACATGGCTAAAAGCTGGAACAATCAGAGAAAATATCTGCATGGGCAAAAAAAATGTGAGCGACGCACAGCTTGAAAAAATCTCAAGACTCGCACACGCACACAGTTTTATCAGAAGACTCCCAAAAGCTTACGACACAGTAATCGGAGAGTCTGGCGGTTCGCTTTCGCAGGGACAAAAACAGCTCTTGTGTATCGCAAGGCTGATGTTAGCACTGCCACCAATGCTTATTTTGGACGAGGCAACA
>JAWXUN010000270.1:0-2403 GCA_044426425.1 Clostridia bacterium
TTATCACGCTGTGAAAAGCTATGTGCATCATTGCACCAGCAAAAGCCGACTCCTCTAAAAGTGCGAGTCCAAAAAGTATATAAGACACTTGGCTGACCGTTGAATACGCTAGTCTTTTTTTCAGATTTTTCTCTTTATACGCTAAAAGTGAACCCATTAAAACTGTTGTTAAAGCCAGAATTATCCACGCATATTGCACCCATTCTCCTCTAATTAAGTCTGCCGCAACAATGTAGTAAACTAATCGAATGATTGCCAAAACTCCGCTTTTTGTGAGTATACCAGAGAGCACAGCACTCGCAGGTGCTGGGGCAACTGGATGTGCAATTGGCAACCAACCATGCAAAGGAAAAATTCCTGCCTTTGTTCCAAAACCAACTATTCCTAAAAATGTAACAATCAAAAGAATATCTTTATCTACACTGCTATTTGTAAAAACTCCGCCCTCTCTAAAGTCGATACCATCGCCATAGAAAACGACAAACAAAATGCAAACAAGACCCAAAGCCGCACCAAACAGAGAATATGCAATATATTTAAGTCCAGCACTTATTCCCTCTTTTGTTCTTGAATAAAGAACAAGTGTAAGCGTAGCCACAGTCATCAATTCATAAAAAAGATACATTGTGACAATATTTGCAGAATAGTCAAGAGCTACCAAAATGCCGTATACCAAAAGGTAAAAACCAAGGAAAAGATTTTCGTTTTCTTCATGACTGATATATCGGCAAGTATATATCGCAACCACAAACCAAATTAAGCTTGTTAAAAGTGAGAAATACACTCCTAATTCGTCAATTTTAAACTCAATCGGAAATTCCCCAGCAATATATCCCATGATAAATTCGCCACTTGTGTCGAAACAGTTTATCACACAACAGATAGCTGTTATAAAAGTAAATGAAACAAAAACAGTTCTCGACAAGGTTTTATTGTGTAGTTTATTTAAGAAAAACACAACAATCGCACCAATTATTGGTATTATTATTGGTAAAATAATTTTCAGATTTCCGCCCATTTTTAAAACCATGTCATTAGCAATCTAAAATTATTGCTAATTCACCTTTCTTTTATTTCCCTATATTTCAAAGGGAGCTGACACAACTTTTTGCCATGCCAGAGTGAGAGAATTTTTTTAAATCAAGCAAACATTGTAATACCTTTGTTTATTAGATTTATAATATAATCTGATTGTAAACCTATAAAAAGATTTAGTCCAATTAATGCTACTAGGCTGAAAACATACCTGAAACTTCTGTCTGGTGTTCCCCTTGTTTCCTTGCCCACATCATCTCTTGTGAAAATTCTGAGCAAAGTTTTTAGGAAGTATACCGCATTAAGTATCGTACTAATAGCAAGTGCTGCCAAAATTATCCACCTTGCGACATCGTCTTGGTCGCTGACGGCAGCTGTTGCGAACATAATTTTTGAGATAAAGCCAGCAAAGGCGGGAATACCAACCATCGACAAGCTACCAACTGCAAAGGCTATACCAGCCGGCAAGTTTCTAAATCCAGCACCAGTTAAATCTCTAAACTTTTTGCTGTTGTTTGAAACCTGTGTTAAACCAGCACTTGAAATAAAGAGCAAAGATTTTGCAGATGCATGAACAAATATATGGAATATTGCAGCGATAACACCCAAATTCGTGCCCATTCCAAGTCCCATATATATGTAACCGATTTGAGCAACAGACGAATAAGCAATCATTCGCCTAATGTCTTTCTCTTTGATAGCACCTATAGAACCAACAATCATTCCGACAACACCAAATAAGAACAAAATATTTAAAACATTGCTCTCTCTGATTATATCTATACCGATAACTCTGTACATTATTTTGATTAACAAGAAAATATAGGCTTTGGAAACAAGACTGGACATAATCGAAGCCGTGGTACAAGTAGAATATCCATAAGTATCAGGCACCCACAAGTGAAATGGGAACAAAGCAGATTTCATTGCAAGACCAATGCACATAAGTCCGATAATTATTTGAAGAGGAAGTTGATATTCACCAGATTGCATCAAAATCTCAACAGACTCTTTCATGTCAGACATCAAAAGATGGCCAGTGATATCATAGAGCAAACAAAGACTCATAAGGAAAAGACCAGAACCCAAAAGGCTCATAATCATATATCTAATACCAGCAACAATTGTGTGACCTTTTTGTCTAATTAGAACAAGACCACAAGCTGCCAATGTGTTAATCTCTACAAAAACATAAGCAGTAAACAAGTCATTTGTATATATCAAAGCAAGAATTGAACTTAACAAAAGACAAATTAACAAGTAAAACAAATTGAGTTTTTTTGGCTCAACGTCTTTTTTTGTGTGACGCATTCCACCAAGAACACAAAAAAGCATAATTCCGCTGAATATAACAGCAGCCAAAGCCTC
>JAWXUN010000271.1:0-2394 GCA_044426425.1 Clostridia bacterium
CGAGGGTAACACACCACTATTAGAAGTAACTGCGGGTTGCTCACACAATAAATGTTCTTTTTGTACAATGTACAGAGAAACTCCATTCAAAGTTTCTCCACTTGCTCATGTAGAAGAAGATTTAATCGAAATGAAAAAAATATACGGAAATGTAAAACGTATATTTTTAGTAAATGGCGAGCCTTTTATTTTATCAACGGATAAACTTATCGTAATCGGTGAACTCATAAATAAATACTTCCCTAATATAGAAACAATCACTTGCTATGCTTCTGTCAAAAGTCTGAAGAATAAATCCGTAGAAGATTTGAAAAAGCTTAGAGCTTTAGGCTATAACGAATTACACGTCGGCTTAGAGTCTGCTTACGACCCATCACTTGTACAAATGAACAAAGGTTTTACACAAAAAGAAGCTTATGAATGTCTAGCGAAAGTGAAAGAATCTGGCATGATTTGGGATGCAATTATTATGACAGGTGTTGCTGGCAAAGGCAATGGAAAAATTCACATTGAACAAACAGCAAAACTTTTGAATGAATTTCCACCGTATTTGCTTTCTATGATGACAACTTCTGTTTCCACAGGCACTCCATTAGAATTAATGCGTGACAGTGGCGATTTTATCGAGTGTACAGAGCTTGAAAAAATTGAGGAAGAAATTTTGCTTTTAAAACTGATTAACTTTGAGGACTGCTATTTCTTTGGTGGGCATAACTACAATTTAATACCAATAAACGCACCACTAAGCAGAAAAGCTGATATTATCAATGCTTTTGAAGATAAAATTCACAGAATACCATCACACATTTTAAATGGAGTAAAAAAGAGGGCTAATATATGAAAACAATTTTAATCACAGGTGCAACAGACGGAATAGGACTAGAAACAGCTAGACTGTTTGCAAAAGAAGGTCATAATATATTACTTCACGGAAGAAATTACGAAAAATTAGAAAAGATAAAAAATGAGCTATTAAAAACAAATGAAAACATCAAAACTTTTGTAGGGGATTTATCTATTTTAAAAAGTACAAAATATCTAGCACAAGAAATTTTGAGTTCTACCGATAAAATTGATGTAATTATAAATAACGCTGGTGTTTTTGTTGCCGATGAAACAACTACAAAAGACGGATTAGACCTGCGTTTTGCTGTAAACACAATCTCGCCATATCTTTTAACAAAAATGCTTTTGCCTATTTTAAGCGAGAATGGCAGAGTCGTAAATCTTTCTTCTGCTGCACAAACAAATGTAGATTTTAACGCTATGAAAACTGGCAGAAAACTTTCACACGATAGTGCTTATGCACAAAGTAAACTTGCTATTGTAATGTGGAGCATGGAACTTGCTAAAGATTTAGGTGAAAAAGCAGTTGTAGTTTCAGTTAATCCAAAGTCGTTTTTAGGCAGTAAAATGGTAAAAACGGCTTATGGAAGAAAAGGCTATGACCTTTCTATTGGTGCTAATATTTTACATCGTGCATCGCTTTCAGATGAGTTTGCCGACAAAACAGGCTCATACTATGACAACGATTACGAAGAATTTGCAAAACCACATCCATTTGCCTTAAATAAATCAAACAGATTAGCTTTGATTAAAACAATGGACGAAGTAATTTCTAGTATAATTTAAGCAAAACAAGCATATTATTACTACCATAAATTGAGGGAGTAATAATATGCTTAAAAAATTTTTATCTTTGTTTTGTGTTTTTGTTTTAGCCTTAAACCTTTTGCCAATTGATAGGGTAAATGCCGAGTCCTTAGAGATATCTTCGCCCAGTGTGATTTTGATTGAGGGGAATAGTGGAGAAATTTTGTACGAAAGCAATGCTGACGAACAGCGTTCAATCGCATCTATAACAAAAGTTATGACATTGCTTTTAACAATGGAAGCTATTGAAAGTGGTCAGCTAGAATTAGAACAAATTTTAACCGCAAGTGCTCATGCATCGTCTATGGGCGGTTCTGATATATGGCTCAAAGAGGGCGAACAGATGAGTGTTGACGATTTGATTAAAGCGACGGTTATTATGAGTGCTAACGATGCCGCTGTTGTTCTCGCCGAGGCTATTGCAGGTTCAGAAGATGCTTTTGTTGCTATGATGAACGAAAAAGCACAAGAACTTTCTATGACAAACACAGTGTTTAAAAACTGCAACGGACTAGACGAAGACGGACACATAAGCACCGCACACGATGTTGCTATTATGAGTAACGAACTGATAAAGCACGAGCTTATCCAAAATTATACACTAACATGGATTGATTATATCCGAGATGGCGAAACACAGCTAGTTAATACAAATAAACTGATTAATTCTTATAGCGGAATAACAGGGTTAAAAACTGGAACAACAAGCACGGCTGGTAGTTGTATATCTGTAACAGCAGA
>JAWXUN010000272.1:0-2358 GCA_044426425.1 Clostridia bacterium
CAAAAATTTTGACGATAGCAATTGGGAAAATGTCCGTGTTCCGCACGACTACGCTGTGAACGGTGGTTTTTCTCAAGAAAATGACAAACAAATTATATCCGTTTTTCAAGATGATATTCACAAAGCGATTACACATATCGGAAGAACTGGCGGTCTGCCAATTGATGAGGAGGGCTGGTATCGCAAAAATTTTTCTGTGTCGGAAAATGCAAAGAAAATTTTTCTTGAGTTCGACGGTGTTATGAGCAAGTCCACTATATATATAAACGGAAAAATCTGCCACAAACAAATTTATGGTTATACATCTTTTTCGGTTGATATCACAGATTTCTGTGAAAAAGGCGAAAATTTGCTTGCCGTAAACCTAAAGCCAAGTGGCACGTCCTCAAGATGGTACTCAGGTGCAGGAATTTATCGTGAAGTAAGAATTGTGGAGAAAAATGAGTCTTTTTTTCCGTATAATGCAGGCTTTATTATTCCAGAAATAAAGGGAAATGTCGCTTATGTCGAGTGTAATTTAGATGTTATCAACTTTTCAGAAAATTGTTATATTAACTATAAAATTACTGACAAATTTGGCAAAATTGTCGCCCAAAACACAAATAATTCAAATAGCCCACAACTTTTCAAATTAAACGGCTTTGCAAAATGGAATGTTTTGGACAGTTATTTATATACACTAGAGGCAAAACTTTGCAAAGATGACAAAGTTTTAGATACATACAAAACAAAATTTGGCTTTAGAAGCCTAAAGTTTGATGCACAAAAGGGATTTTTTATCAATGACAAATCAGTAAAGTTAAATGGTGTTTGTCTTCATCACGACTTAGGTGCTTTGGGTGCAGCTTTTAACAAATCCGCTGCACAAAGGCAAATTGAAAAGTTAATCGACATAGGTGTTAACTCAATAAGAACCTCACACAATCCGCCAGACCCACAGTTCTTAGACCTATGCGACGAATACGGAATTTTGGTAATTGACGAGGCTTTTGACGAGTGGAAATCTCTCAAAGTAACAAACGGTTACGGACATTATTTTGAAGAATGTGCAAAAGCGGACCTAACCGCTATGATTAGACGTGACCGCAACCACCCTTGCGTTATTATGTGGTCAATCGGAAACGAAGTTTTTGAAGAAACAATGCGTAACGGCTGGGCATACTCAAAATATCTTTCGGACATTTGCAAGCAAGAGGACAGAACAAGAGCCGTCACAGCTGGTGTGCCACGTCCTTGGGAAGCTTTCAAAAATGGTTTTTGCGATTTTCTTGATGTTGTCGGCATTAATTACCGCCCTCAAATGTACGAAAAATTACATAACGAATACCCAAATGTTCCGCTATATGCAAGCGAAACTTGTTCGTGTGTTAGTTCTCGTGGAGAATATTATTTATCCCATAACTTAGAAAATATTTTTATTCCTAGAGATAATTTACAAATTAATTCTAACGATTTAGAGTCTTGCACAAACGGATACTACCCAGAGAGAGAGTTCTTTTTCCAAGATAAACACGATTTTATCTGCGGTGAATACGTGTGGACAGGCTTTGACTATATCGGTGAACCCTCACCATATCGAGAAGAGTGGCCATCAAGAAGTTCTTATTTTGGAATTTTTGACCTTTGTGGACTTGCAAAAGACAGAGCATATTCATACAAAACAAAGTGGACGGATAAAGAAGTTATGCACCTTTTTCCACATTGGAACTGGAACGAGGGCGATGTAATTGATATGCATTGCTACTCAAATTATGACGAAGTAGAGCTTTTTGTAAATGGAAAATCTGTTGGTATTAGCGTAAAAAACAAGGAGAATGATGTTCTACGTCACCGCCATATTTGGAGAGATGTTAAGTTTGTAAAAGGCGAAGTCACAGCCGTTTCTGTGAGAAATCCTCTTGTTTATCACACAATCAAAACAGCTGGAAAAGCCAACAAAATAATCTTAAAACCAGAGAAAAAAGTGATTAAAGCAGACGGCGAAGAACTTGTTTATGTAGAGTGCATAGCAGTGGATAAGGACGAAAATTTTGTTCCAAAGGCAGATTTTCGCTTAGATTTTGCTGTTAAAGGTGCAGAATATCTTGCCTCGGACGCAGGCGATGCGACAAGCACAAGAGTTTTTAACGAAAAATTTTGTAATTTATACAACGGAAAATGCGTTGTTATAATTCGCAGTGAAAAAGACAAAAAAGGACAAATAGAACTTTTGGTTAAATCAGAAAAAACCAAAGAAGTTAAGTGTTTTATAGAGGTGAAATAAATGAAAAGACCGAATATTTTATTTTTGATGACGGACGAGCAAAAGTTTGACACTTTTGGTTTTAACAATTCTATTATGCACACGCCAAATCTTGA
>JAWXUN010000273.1:0-2350 GCA_044426425.1 Clostridia bacterium
TTTTAGCAAGCTCCACACCGTTAATTTTGCCCATTTCTATATCTAACAGTAAAATGTCAAAATTAGTGCAGTCCTCATATTCAAAAAGAAAGTTCTCTGCACTGCTAAACACTTTAATTTGGGCAGAAAAATTTTGCTCCTTAGCCCAAACGCTAACAAGCTTTTTAATATATTCAGTTTGACTTATCTCGTCGTCGCAAATTGCAAAATTTAACATAACTAGTCCTCACATAAATAATTATACTGTTAATTTAACAAATTTATTTTACCATAAATTAATTAACATTTCAATAATCAATTATATATTTACAAGTATACAAATATATGTTACTATAAAGATATTAAATAAGGAGCGAGAATAACATGACAGTTAAATTTATAAATGAAAACGAAGTTGATGAAAAAATCTTGAAATATTCAGTTATTGTTGCAAGACACAACGGAAAATGGGTTTATAGCAGACACAAAAAACGTGCGACTTTTGAAATACCTGGTGGGCATATTGAAAAAGGCGAAACTCCACTTGAGGCAGCAAAACGCGAGCTTTGGGAAGAAACTGGTGCTACTGACTTTGAAATTAAACAAGTAGCTTTTTATCAAGTTGATGATATTGGTGTCTTGTTTTTTGCAGAAATTTTTGAGTTTGGAGAAATACCTGAAACTTCTGAAATGGCAGAAATAAGAATAAGTGAAAAACCATTAACCGAACAAACCTACCCACAAATGCAACCGATGTTGTTCGGCAGAGTTCAAGCTTGGCTGAATATAAACACAGCAAAGGGCGAGCTTTGGGATATTTATGATAAAGACCGAAACCCAACTGGAAGAACGCATCTGCGTGGTGATGATATGCAAAATGGCGATTATCATTTAATTGTAGCTGTTTGGATAAAAAATAGTAATGGTGAATTTTTAATTCAAAAACGTTCGCCAAACAAAGGTTTTCCGAATATGTGGGAGTGTCAAGGTGGTTCGGCGATTGCTGGCGACGACAGTATCACGGCCGCTATTCGTGAGGCAAAAGAAGAATGTGGAATTGATTTAAAGCCTGAAAACGGCAAGCTAATTTTCACACATTATGGCGATTTTTATATTAAAGATGTTTGGCTTTTTGAGCAAGAATTTGACATAAAAGACACAAGTCTACAAGAGGGCGA
The DNA here is from genome assembly GCA_044426425.1 of Clostridia bacterium. GTDB lineage: Bacteria > Bacillota > Clostridia > Oscillospirales > Acutalibacteraceae > SIG603. The sequence goes on from JAWXUN010000273.1 coordinate 1,158, forward strand.
AACTTGTGATATGATGCTTGCCGATGCAAACAAAATAAAAGAAATGGTAAAAAATAACGAGTTTTGTCAAATGATTGAAATTTCTGAAATAATAAAATAAAAGAGCCTGTAAAACAATATAATGATTTTCTTTTATTTCATGATTTTTCTTAAGAGTTTAATTTTATTACCAAAAGGGGCATAGCGGATATTTATATCGAGTTTATTACTTTTTTTCATAATACTTTTTGTGTGACTAAAGCTATAAAAACTATCGTCACCATGATATTTTCCCATACCGCTGTTCCCTATTCCGCCAAAAGGCAGATTGTCGTTTGATACGTGAATGATAGTATCGTTGACACAGCCACCACCGAAAAAGACTTTTGACAAAATTTCTTTTTCGGTATTTTTATCCCTTGTAAATAAATATAGTGCTAATGGTTTTTCTCTCTTATTTAATTCTTGTATAACTTCCTTTGTATCTCTAAATGCCAAAACTGGTAGGATAGGCCCGAAAATTTCTTCTTTCATAATTTCACTGTTCCAATTTGAATTTGGAAGAACAGTTGGTGCTATTTGTAGCGTTTTCGCATTGATTTTTAGCAAGTCTTTTGGAATGAGCGAACACAATCTGTTAAAATGCTTTTCATTTATAATTTTAGGATATTCTGTGTTAGTTTCTGGATTTTCTCCATAAAATTCTTTTATATAATAATTTATAGCAGATAACAATTCGGCTTTTACACTCTCTTGAACTAAAAGATAATCTGGTGCAACACAGGTTTGACCTGCGTTTAGTAATTTGCCCCACACAATGCGTTTTGCTGAAAGATTTATATTTGCGGTTTCGTCTATGATACAAGGACTTTTTCCGCCCAATTCTAAAGTAACAGGAGTTAAATGTTTTGATGCCTTTTCCATAACAATTTTTCCGACAGTTGGACTGCCTGTAAAAAGGATATAATCAAATTTTTGCTCTAAAAGTTCTGTTGTTTCTGCTATGTCACCTTGCACAACTGCGATATATTCATCTGCGAAAACTCTTAGGATTTTTTCAATCACAGTCGATGTATTCGGTGAATAGTTAGATAGTTTTATAACTGCACAGTTACCCGCAGCTATTGCTCCGACTAGTGGTGCAATGGCAAGTTGGAATGGATAATTCCACGGCGACATAATCAGCACAGAACCATAAGGCTCGTAGTAAATAT
>JAWXUN010000274.1:0-2342 GCA_044426425.1 Clostridia bacterium
CGAATGTTGTCATCAGCCACGGTGAAACTCTTTTCGCTAGAGTTAACGTGTGGTGGCAAAACTTTTATCCCAAGCCTAGCACACTCCTCTGTGTAGTAGACTAATTTGGTGGCATTGCCCAAAACACTTGTCAAAAGTGCGGCTAAATATTCCTTTGGATAGTAATATTTCATAAAAGCAGTCTGATATGCAACAGTGGCATAGGCGGCTGCATGGGATTTGTTAAAAGCATAAGCAGCAAAGTTTTCTATCTCGTGAAAAATCGCTTGAGAAATCTCTTCGCTCACTCCGTTTTTTGCACAACCTTTTACAAAGTCAATCTTTTCTTTTTCTAAAACATCAAATTTCTTTTTAGACATCGCTCTTCTAACAATATCCGCCCTGCCAAGAGTATAGCCCGCAAGCTCACGAAAAATTTGCATAACTTGCTCTTGATACACAATACAGCCGTAGGTTACGTCAAGAATATTAGAGAGCAATGGGTGGCGATATGTGACTTTTTCTGGGTGATGGCTGTTTTCTATATACGTGTCGATAAACTGCATAGGACCAGGGCGATAAAGAGAAATAACCGCAATCAAGTCCTCTAGCTTTGTGGGTTTTAGTCTGACAATTGTGTTAGTCATGCCAGCAGACTCAAACTGAAAAACGCCTTGAGTGCATCCATCAGCGAGCAATTTATATACATTTTTGTCGTCATAATTTATATTATCAATACTAAAATCAGCTTGGTATCTGTTAATCATCTTAACAGCGTTATCAATAACCGACAAGTTGCGAAGTCCCAAAAAGTCCATTTTTAAAAGACCGAGTTCTTCTATCGCAACCATTGTGAATTGCGTTACGATACTCTCGTCATTTCTTGCGAGTGGCACATAACTGTCAACAGGATTGTCCGTGATAACAACACCAGCTGCGTGGGTTGAGGCATGGCGAGGCATACCCTCTACCTTTCGTGCCATGTCAACAAGCTCTTTTGTCTGTGGGTCAGCCTCGTATTTTGCCTTGAGCTCTGGCTCGAGTGCAAGTGCTTTGTCAATCGTAATTCCCAAGGCAGTTGGGATGAGTTTTGCGATTTGGTCAACAACGGCATAAGGAATTGCCATTGCTCGTCCAACATCTCTTATGGCGAGTTTTGCCGCCATTGTTCCAAAAGTTACGATTTGTGCAACGTGATCCGCACCATATTTTTTAACAACATAGTCAATGATTTCGTGTCGTCTTTCGTCGCTAAAGTCAATGTCAAAGTCAGGCATACTGACTCTCTCTGGGTTCAAAAATCTCTCGAAAATAAGATTGTATTTTAGTGGGTCAACACCAGTAATTCCAACACAATAGGCGGCAAGAGAACCAACACCAGAACCACGCCCAGGGCCAACAGGTATGCCAACGCTTTTTGCATAGCGGATAAAATCGTATACAATTAAATAGTAGTTAATATATCCCATTGTGTCGATTGTGTTAATCTCGTATTCAAGCCTGTCAATTAGGAACTGTTCAGGGTTTTCTCCATAAATTTTGTGTAGACCATCGTAGCAAAGTTTTCTGAAAAAAACTCCGTTGTCACTGCCGTCTGGTGTGTCAAAACGTGGGAGCTTTGTGTTGCCAAATTCAAAATCAAGATTACACCTGTCTGCAATTATAGAAGTGTTGTCGGCGGCCTCTGGATAATTAGTGAATAGGCTTCGCATTTCTTCTTCAGATTTAATATAAAATTCATCAGAACCAAACTCAAGAGCGTCGTCGTCCTCAACTGTTTTACCCATTTGAATACACATAAGAATTTTGTGCATTTTGCTGTCTTCTTTGCTGATATAATGGCTGTCGTTTGTGACAACTAGCGGAGTGTTTGTTTCGTCAGCGAGTTTTAGCATATATGGGTTGACGTGCCTTTGTTCGCTTAGTCCGTGGTCTTGTAGCTCTAAATAAAAATTATCTTCGCCAAAAATTTCTTTATATCTCAAAGTTGCATTTTTTGCTTCTTCGTAATCGTCAATCTGCAAGGCTCTTTGGACTTCGCCAGCAAGGCAAGCGGACATTGCGATTAGTCCGTCGCTGTGCTCTCTTAAAAGCTCCAAGTCAACTCTTGGATTATTATAAAAACCCTCTGTAAAAGCTTTTGAAACCATTGCAATTAGGTTTTTATAGCCTGTTTCGTTTTTGCAAAGTAAAATTAAATGTCTGTTTTCTCTGTCAAATTGTGCAACTTTGTCAAACCTTGTGCGTTTTGCAACATATACTTCACAGCCAATAATTGGCTTAATTCCTCGTTTTTTTGCTGACTTATAAAAATCTATTGCACCGTACATCACACCGTGGTCTGTCATTGCAACAGCAGTTTG
>JAWXUN010000024.1:0-12909 GCA_044426425.1 Clostridia bacterium
GATAGTTGAGATACCCATTTTTGATGCTATTTTGACAATGCCCTCTATAACAGAAAGGTTGTAATCGTTAACAGCAGCATAGAAATCTTTTTTGATTAAGCCTTGTTTGATTAATTGGTCGATTGTTCTGTGTGCTAGATATGGATTGATTGCACAAGCACCATAGCCTAGAAGTGTAGCAAAATGGTGAACGTCACGAGGTTCAGCAGTTTCGACTATAAGAGCAAGAGAAGTTCTCTTTTTTGTTCTAACTAAATATTTTGAAATAGCAGAAACAGCAAGCAAACTTGGGATTGCTACGTGGTATTCGTCCACGCCTCTGTCTGAAAGGATAACGATATTTGCACCGTCGTGGTGTGCTTTGTTAATCTCAACGAAAAGTCTTTCGATAGCTTTTTCTAGACTTGTGTTTTTATAATAAGTTGTTGGGACTGTAACAACATTAAATCCTTTTTTGTTCATGTGTTTGATTTTGATTAAATCAGACTCTGTTAAAATTGGATTTTTTACTTTTAAAACTTTGCAGTTTTCTGCTTTTTCTTCTAATAAGTTACCTCTTGCACCGATATAGATACTTGTATCTGTGACAACTTTTTCACGGATAGCATCAATTGGTGGGTTAGTAACTTGAGCGAACATTTGTTTGAAATAGTTAAACAAAGAAGGATGTCTGTCACTGAGTGCAGCAAGTGGTGTATCATCGCCCATTGCACCATAAGGCTCTGTGCCTTTTGACGCCATTGCGAGAATAGTTGAACTGACATCTTCGTATCTATAACCAAAAGCTTTTTGCAATCTCAATAGCTCGTTGTCTGAATATGTTTGAATAGCAACATTTGGTATTTTTAGTTCTCTTAGTTTAACTAGGTTTTTGTCAAGCCACTCGCCATAAGGTTTTCTTGTAGCATAACTTTCTTTTAGGTCGTCATCAGCAATTAACTCGCCTTTTTTTAGGTCAACCAAAAGCATTTTTCCTGGGCGAAGTCTGTCTTTTTGAAGAATTTCTGATTCGTCTATATCAACAACTCCAACTTCACTAGACAAAATCATTCTGCCGTCTTTTGTGATATAATAACGGCTTGGACGCAAACCATTTCTATCAAGAACAGCACCCATGATGTCGCCATCACTAAACAAAATAGAGGCAGGGCCGTCCCATGGCTCTAGCATTGTTGCATAGTATTGATAAAAATCTTTTTTTGTTCTGCTCATGCTGTCGTTGTTTGCCCATGGCTCTGGGATAGTTGCCATAACAGAAAGAGGAAGTTCTAGACCACTCATAACCATAAACTCAAGAGCATTGTCTAGCATAGCACTGTCACTGCCCTCTTGATTTACGATTGGGACAACTTTTGTCATGTCGTTTTTGAGATATTTATTAGTCATTTTTTCTTCACGAGCAAGCATTAAATCTGCGTTGCCACGGATTGTGTTAATCTCGCCATTATGAAGAATAAATCTGTTTGGATGTGCTCTCATCCAACTTGGTGTTGTGTTAGTTGAGAAACGGCTGTGAACCATGCCGAGTGCACTCTCGTAGTCCTCATCTTGTAAATCAAGATAAAAACGTCTGAGCTCTTCAACTAAGAACATACCTTTGTATACAATAGTACGGCTTGATAATGAACATACATAAGATTCTGCACCTTGGCTTTGTTCAAAGACACGGCGAACAACATATAATCTTCTGTCAAAGTCGATACCACTAGCAAGTTTTTTAGGTTTTTTGATGAAACATTGCCATATATTTGGCATACATTCAATAGCTTTTTCGCCTAAAATCTCTGGAGCTGTTGGAACTTTACGCCAAGCGACAAATTCTAGCCCTTCTTTTTCTGTGATAATCTCAAACATTTTCATAATTTGTTTTAAAATGTGCTCGTCTTGTGGGAAAAAGAACATACCAACGCCATATTCTCTTTCTGCACCGATGTCTATGGACATCTCTGTTGCAACTTTTGAGAAAAACTTGTGGCTAACTTGTAGCAATATACCAACACCGTCACCAGTTTCGCCCTTTGCATCTTTACCAGCTCTATGCTCAAGATTTTCTACGATATGAAGAGCATCACTGACAGTTTTGTGTGTTTGTCTGCCTTTGATATCAACAACAGCACCAATACCACAGTTGTCATGCTCAAATCTTGGGTCATAAAGACCGATTGTGTTTTTCTGCTCAGTAAATTTTTTCATCATCAAACCAATCCTTACATAATTTTGTATATTTACTTATTTTTTATAAATAGTATTGAACATTTTAAAAATGAACTTTTTATATATCAAAACTTGCAAAATCGTGTTAAATAATGGTAAATTTAAGTCATTATTAAAATCAATTTGCAAGAAGAAAATACTATACGCTCAATTTTACTTTATTATACTACTAAATTGAAAATTTTGCAAGAAAAATTTATTATAACTTATATCAGTATTTTTGTATAATATTACATAAATTTACAAAAGCTTTTGTGCTATAGCATAAAAAATAAAATCTCTAACACAATGTGCTAGAGATTTTTGGTTTTTATCTGTTCATTTCTTGTTCGCTACCTGTATTTTTGTGTGATTTTATGATTGACTCTACCTCTTCAAAACTACAAACTGGCAAGTCGCCATAGATAGTATTTTTAACAGCTCCCATTGCGTTGCCAAATTCTAGTGCTTTTTGTGGGTCACCATATTGCAATAAGCCGAAGAGTGCACCGCCGACATAAGCATCGCCACTGCCGAGTCTGTCAACGATTTCTATATTTTTGTAATGCTCTTCACTATAATATTTTCCGTCACAATAAATTGTTGAGCCAAAGTTATGCTTTGTTGGGCTGATAACTTCTCTTTTTGTTGTTAGGACAACTTTGCAACCGTATTCGTCTGCATATTGCTTCATAATTTCGTCCATTGTGCCAGTTCTACCCATCATTTTTCTTGATGTTTCTTCTGATATAAACAGAATGTCAACATAAGGCAAAATAGAAAGAATTGTTTCTTTTGCTTCTTCTTCACCCCACAAGCTCGCACGATAGTTAACATCAAAAGAGATTGCAGTGCCATTTTCTTTGAACTTTTTGATTAGTTCTATACTTGTATTTCTGATATTTCCAGCAAGGGCAAGGCTAACTCCGCTGACGTGGAAAAGTCTTGTGCTTTGATAAATGCTTGGGTCAATTTCGTCTATATTGATTGAATTCATTGATGAATTTGCTCTGTCATAGACAACAGCTGATTTACGTGGATACGCACCAGTTTCGTAGAAATAAACACCGAGTCTTTGCTCGTCGCTATAATCTGCTAGGACAAAATCGTCACTTACGTTTGAATAACGAATTTTGTATTTAATAAAACGTCCAACTTTGTTGTCTGGTAGCTTTGTGACAATTGCAGACCTTCCGCCTAGATATGCAACACCAGCTGCAACATTGAGTTCTGAACCTCCTGCGTTTTTCTCGAATGTTTGACCATGAGAGATTTTTTCTTTGTGTGGAGGGGAGAGTCTTAGCATAACTTCGCCAAAACTTATCATATCAAAATCTTTGTTCTCTTTAAAAATGTTCATAACCGCACCTCTTTTATTATTTTTATAAAAAGTATAATTTATTTAAGTATAGTTTTTATTTTTATAAAAGTCAATGAAATTTATGTTTTTTTACGTACTGTTAACAATTATTTTGCAACTTTTTTAAAAATCTTTGTTGTTTCAAGGTTATGCTTGAATGGTATTCTTGGACTTTCTTTTTCGTCATTTAAATATAGATTTGAAAAATGTTCAATTTCGTACTTAAATCCCTCGTAGCTTTCTACGTTTTCGGCTTGAAATTCTTTTGTTTCGCCGTTGTTTTTTCTTAGGATAATTTTGTTACCTCTATGAAAATTCTTGAAAAGAATATTTCCTTCAGAGCCGTAAACATGGGCATCGTTCTCTGTATATGTGGTGAGTCCGCATTTTAGCGTTGCGAGAACATCGTTTTTAAAACGCAAATTCATGATAGAAAAATCATCTACACCTGTTTCGGCATAATTTGTCATAATAGAATTATCTTTTAAGTCTGCACCAGCAAAATCCATGGCAAACTCAATGACATATACACCGAGGTCGTAACTTGCACCACCTGCGACATCTTTGTTGAAAAGCCTTGAATTAGGATTGTAAAATGCTTTGAAACAAAAACTAGCGTCAATTAGTTTTACATCGCCAATCTCTCCGTTTTCAATCCACTTGTGTGCCTCGGTGACACTTGGCAAAAACCTTGTCCACATAGCTTCCATTAAGAGTAGATTTTTTTCTTTTGCAAGTTCAATTAGTTCTTTGCAGTCTTTTTCGGTTAAGACAAATGGTTTTTCGCAAAGTACTGCTTTGTTAGACTCAAGGCACATTTTGACAGTTTCATAATGATGTGAGTGAACATTTGCGACATAGATTGCGTCTATTTCTGGGTCGTTTAACAAATCTTGGTATGAACCATAAGCTTTTTGAATGTTGAAATCTTTTGCAAATTGTTCAGATTTTTCTAGCGTTCTTGAGGCAACAGCTATAATTTCTGAATTGTTTGTAAGGGGAACAGCTTTTGCAAAAGTCTTTGCAATGTTTCCAGCACCGATAATTCCAAATTTAACTTTTTTCATATACATACTCCTTTGAGTGTTCTTTTTCTATGCAAAGTAGGCAAGCACATCGCCTACGAGATAGAGAGAACCACAAATTATTTTCACTTCGTTTTCGTCTGATATTGCCAGTTCTATTGCTTTTTGTAGATTGGCTTGAGTGACAACTTTTTGGCAGTATTTCTCTGCTGTTTTTGAGAGAATTTTTTCGTCTAGTGCCCTGTGACTAATTGGTTTTGTTGCTATGATTTTGCCGAAGCAAGGGGAGAGGATTTTTAGGTATTCGTTATAGTCTTTGTCGCTTGACATTCCGATTACAGCGGTGATTTTTTTGTCTTGCAGATGTTTTTCTATTGTCTTTCGCAGTGCCAAGGCACATTCACTGTTGTGTCCACCGTCTAAAATAATCAGTGGATTTGTGCTTATAATTTCTATTCTGCCATTTAGTTTTGCATTTTTTATGCCAGCTTTGATATTCTCTTCACTGATATCAAAACCTTTTTCTACAAGCTTTTCTATTATAGAAAGGGCAAGAGAGCAGTTGAGAATTTGGTGGTAGCCAGTAAACGGAATATCTACTTTGTGATTATCTATTTTGCATTTGCTATATCCGATTTTTTCTTCTATAATTTCTATATTATTGCTTGCGATTTTTATATTTGTATTTTGGATTTTAGCAATTTTTTCTATACTTAAAAACGCTTCTTTTTCAAGACTTGGATATAAAACAACATCGCCATTTTGTTTGATTATGCCTGCTTTTTGCTCGGCAATTGCACTGAGTGTGTTGCCAAGCATTTCTGTGTGGTCAAAACCGATTGTGCAAATCGCACTCACAAGAGATTTTTCTATTATATTTGTTGAGTCAAGCTTTCCGCCTAGTCCGACTTCTAGCACGACTATATCACAATTTTGTTTGGAAAACCAATTGAAAGCTATGACAGTTATGTATTCAAAAAACGATAGCTCATAGTTATTTCCAATAATTTGCTCGATAAGCTCGACTTCTTCTATAAGCTCTTTTTCGCTAATTTCTGTATCGTTAATTTTGAAACGCTCGGTGAATTTGATTATAAAAGGAGAAGTGAAAAGTCCTACCTTGTAATTTGCTTTTTTGAGAACCGATGCAACATAGCTAGAAGTTGTGCCTTTGCCATTTGTGCCAGCGATGTGAACATATTTTAACTTGTTTTGGGGATTGCCAAACTTTTCTAGTACTTTTAATATTTCGGAAAAGTTTGGCTTTTTTTTGCAAAAAATCTTTGAATTAATAATCTCAATTGCTTGATTATAAGTCATTATTATTTTCTCCGTTTTTTAAATATGTTTCAATTTGATAGCGTGGACGTCTTTTGACTTCGCTGTAAATCTTTCCAATATATGTTCCCACAACGCCAAGGCAGAGCAGTTGTATTCCGCCTAAGAGCCAGATTGAGGCGACAGTTGCTGTCCAGCCGTTGACAGTGAAGCCGAAAAAGTAGGAAACAAATACATAAGCAAGAGCAATTACACTTAGCATAGAGATGATAATTCCAAAACTAGAAATCATTTTGAGGGGTTTAACGCTGAATGAACTAATGCCATCGAATGCAAAATTTATCATTTTTTTGAGTGGATATTTAGACTCACCAGCAAATCTTTCTTGTCTTTCGTAGTATACACAATCGCTTTTAAAGCCAATGCTTGGAACGATACCACGCAAAAACAGGTTTGTTTCTGTATATTCTTCTAGTGCGTTTAGGGCGGTTTTGCTCATCAGTCTATAATCGGCATGATTATAGATAATTTCTGTTCCGAGCATAGACATTATTTTATAGAAAGCTTGAGCGGTTGTTTTTTTGAAAAAACTATCTTTTTTTCTGTTATTTCTAACACCGTAAACAACTTGATTTCCCTCGTGGAATTTTTCGATAAATTGGTCGAGAACTTCTATATCGTCTTGCAAGTCTGCATCTAGGCTTATGGCACAGTCGCAGTATTTTTTTGCAGTCATAAGTCCTGCCAAAACTGCGTTTTGGTGGCCTTTGTTGTGGGCGAGTTTGATGGACTCTATTTCTTTGTATTCTCTTGCTAGAGAATTAAGTTTTTGCCATGTTTTGTCTTTACTGCCATCGTCTACAAACAAAATTCTGCTATCTTTGGAAACTAAATTTTTTTCTTGCATAGACAAAAGCTTTTCTAAAAGTCTTTTTGATGTTTCGTCTATCACGGCCTCTTCGTTATAGCAGGGAACAACGAGATATAGTATGCTCAATTTAGTCATCCCCTCTTTCAAAACTTGTGTTTTTAGTAAAGTTGATTTTTCTCTTTATGCAATCTTCTCTGAAACTACCAAGTTTTCTCTTGTGTTTTTTTGGTTTATGCTCTTTTACTTTGAGTGTTTTTGTTAGTCTAAGATAAATAACTAACAGGATTACTCCAACAACAGAAAAGACTATTCCCTGTGAAAGGCCAGGAGTTGTGTAGGTGAAAACGATTTTTACATCATCGCCAGCTGGAATTGCCACGGACATAAAGCCGACATTTGTTTGAAGAATTTCTGCACTTTTTCCGTTAACTGTTGCTGACCAACCTTGGTCGTAAGGCACACTGAAAAAGACAATTTCTTTGTCGTTAGAAGAGAAAGTTGCCTCGAAGCCTGTGTTGGTATACTCAAATTGGTCTGCTGTATTTTTCGCTAAATCCTCACAATCTTCTAGGTATTGCTCTTGTGTGTAACTAGCTGTTGTTATATCATATTTTGGTAGAATTTCTGCCCATGCGGCTTCGTCCTTATCTTCTATTATTGCAGTTTTGAGCATGATGAGTTGTTTGTTTGTGTCTGACAAAGTTTCTACTTCGCTTTTTGTGATGTAGCTATCATAGCTAAAGCCCATAGAGATATAATATTCGTTTTCCCATATATCAAAGCCGTTTGCGTTGCCATAGAAAATAAAGCCCTCCATAAGTGGGGTATCGTAATTTTCGCCAGCAAAATAGTTGCTGTCGTCTTGGTCGTCAAATAGCCAACGCACACTCAAGAGTCCTCTGATTGCGTAATCGTCTGTTTCTGGGCGAGAGGCGACATCTCTTTGAATGCCGATATAGTCGTAAAATTCCATTATACTTGGACTTACGATACTGTGGAAAGCCTGAATTGTTGGAATTTGCCAATACATACCAGAGTTGTCAAGGCTTTCGTAAAAATCTGAACGAGCAGTGTATAGGTCTTCTAAATTCATAGTCTTGTCGTTAATTGCATTTGGAATGATGTGGTCGGCTGGGTCGTAAGACTGAGTTTTTCCGAGTGCGACAAAATATACGCTATATAAAAAACTGACGATGGAAAGACTAACGGCAATGTTTTTGACCATTTTATCTTTGTTTGCGTATCTAAATATATATATTAGTATAGCCAAGCATACGACAGATATAGCAACATAAGACCAAAATCTTGTTGGGTATTCGTCTAGTCCAAAGCTTATGCTTTCGCTACTTTCGTCAATTACAGGAGTTAGTCCGATGACTAAACCGATTGAAATGACAATAAAAAAGTTCCATTTAATGGCACGTTTCCAGTCTACTTTTTGACTTTCGAGTGACATAACAGTTGCTAGTATCATCATGAGGGTGAGCATATAGAACCAACGTGCGTAGTAACTTGCGTTGAAAAATTGAAAAACAGAGTTTAAGGCAGGCACCATAGCACAGACAAAAAGCACAGCAAGCAATTTTTTTAGCCAATGTTTTTTTCTTGTTTGTAGCCATGCGATTACGCCTGTCATGCCAAAAAGAGGTAGCCAAGCACCAAGCGATGACCATTTTGAGCCAGAGTCTGGTGTGAAATTTGGTCTTGCGGCTAAGTCTGGTGGGAAGAAAAGTGACTGAATTATATGCACATATCTTTGAACATTATCGTATAAAACGGCATCCCAACCTTCGATTGGATTACTGATGCGATAATTTCCTAAAAGCATGATTACGGAAGGCATGAGCAAAAATCCGCTCATTGCAACACCGATTATAACCTCGAACGTGAGGAAAAGAAAATCTCTTATAGAAATTTTGTAGCTATTAGAGAAAAGTCTGACAAAGAAATATATAACGCAAAAGACTGCTTGACCGATGAAAAAGTAATAGTTGAACAAAACTGAAAGACAGATGAACATTGCTACAACTCCACGACGTCTTTTTGCCAAATATTCGTCTAGTGCCCAAAGCAAAAGAGGGAAGATAATTATGCTTTCGTGAAAGTGATTAAAGAAAATATTGTATATAGAAAATCCAGAGAAAGCATATAAAATGCCACCGATTAGGGCAAAGTTTGGATTTTTTGTGTATCTTTTTAGATATATAAATGCGGTGAGAGATGCACAGGCGAATTTGAGCATTAAGAGTGGACCCATTAAATATGGGATAGCCTCGGTAGGGAAGGGGATAGTTAGCCAAAAGAACGGACTGCCCAAGAGGTAAAAGGAATACGAACCGACAAAGCCAGAACCTAAGTCTGTTAGCTGTGACCAGCTTATATCTCCACTTTTGACGCTTGCGTGTGCAAGACTATAAAACGGAATTTGTTGTACATTAAAGTCGCCATAAAAGAAAAACATTCCTTGGTCTTTGATTATAAAGGGAATGAACAAGCAAAAGGCAAGTCCAAGACCCCAAGCAAAGGCTTTTAGATAATAATTTTTCTTTACTAAGCTTATATTATCATTCACAAAATTAACCTTCTTTCTTTTTAAATATTTACGCTTGATATATATTTTTTTTGTAGTATAATAATAGTATAGAATTTTTTGAAATATTTGGCACACTGTGCCGTAGTTTATATAAAAGGAGTTTTTTTGAAATGTATAATTTTTTTCCGATGCTTTCTCGCATGAAATATATCAACAGGTGGGGACTGATGCGTAACACAAGGAATGAGAATCTCTGTGAGCATAGTCTTGAAACAGCATTTATCGCACACGCTTTGACAGTTATTAAAAATGAAAAGTTTGGCGGAAAGCTTAACCCAGAACATTCTGCTGTTTTGGCGATGTTCCACGATTGCAGTGAGATTATCACAGGTGACTTGCCAACTCCGATTAAATATCATAATAGTCAAATTATTGACGCTTATAAGGATATTGAAACTCTTGCGAACGAAAAACTTTCTTCTCTTTTGCCAAGTGAATATAGAAAGCAGTATAGCGAGATTTTGTCTTTCTCTGGTGACAGTGACAGCGAGTATATTGAGATAGTTAAGTCTGCCGACAAGTTTTCTGCTCTTATCAAATGTATTGAAGAGAGAAACTGTGGCAACAGAGAATTTGTTAAAGCTGAAGAAAGCACATTAAAAAAAATTACTGAAAGCAAATTGCCAGAAGTTCAGTTTTTTTTAAAAGAGATTATCCCAGAATATCGTTTGAGTTTGGACGAGATGAGCGAATATTAGTTTTAATCTCTCATGTTCATAAGTGCTAATAATTCTTGTAAATCGTTTTCTCCATAAAACTCTATTTGTAGTGTTCCTTTTTTATCTGTTCCATTGACCTTGACTTTTCTGCCTAAATGTGTATTTAATGCGATTTCTGTTTCGCTATAATACACATTTTTTATTTTTTGTATTGGTTCTTGTTTTTCTGATTTTCTGTTTTTAATTAGCTTTTCTAGTTGTCTTACGTTTATTTCATTTTGAACAACGTATTCTGCTAATAAAATCATTTCTTCTTTGTCCTCAATAGCCAAGAGAGTTCTTGCGTGTCCTGCACTTATTGTACCTGATTTTAGGAGTTCAGAAATTTCTTCTGGCAAGCTTAGGAGTCTTAGGGAATTTGCAACGGCTGGACGTGATTTTCCAACAGCTTTTGCAACTTGCTCTTGTGTGTAGCCATGTTCTTTTATAAGTTCTGAATAGGCTAGTGACTCTTCGACAGGGTTTAAATCTTCTCTTTGTAGGTTTTCTATTAAAGCAAGCTCGATATATTGTGTATCGTCTATTTCTTTTATTAGGACTGGTATTTCTGTGAGTCCTGCCATTCTTGAGGCTCTCCAACGTCTTTCTCCAGCGACAATTTGATATGTTCCTGTTATGGTTGGTCTAACCAAAATTGGTTGAATTATTCCGTGTTCTAAGATTGAGTCGGCAAGTTCTTGCAAAGACTCTTGCTCAAAGTTTTTTCTTGGTTGAGCTCTGTTTGGTTCGATTTCGTTAATTTTTAGAGTTAAGACATTTTGATTTTCTTGTGTATTTTCTTGAAAAATTAAGTCTAAACCTTTTCCTAGTCCGCCTTTTTTCATGTTCGCTCCTTATCTGTTTTTCTTTATTATTTCGTCTGCCAGATTGTTATAAGCCTCTGTGCCTTTGTTTGATTTATCATAATATAAAATTGGTTGTCCAAAGCTTGGGGCTTCTGAAATTCTTACTGTTCTTGGAATAACTGTTGAGAAAACTTTTTTTGGAAAGAATTTTTTGATTTCTGCAACAACTTGTTGAGTTAGGTTAAGTCTGCCGTCAAACATTGTTAAAAGCACACCCTCTAGGTCTAAATTTTCGTTGAATTGTCTTTTGACTCTTCTGATACTGTTCATAAGTTGAGAGAGTCCCTCTAGTGCATAGTATTCACATTGAATTGGAATTAGTACAGTGTCGCTTGCACAAAGTGCGTTTGTTGTGATTAGTCCGAGAGAGGGTGGACAGTCTATCAATATATAATCGTAGTTTCCACGGATTTCTGCAAGGGCTGTTTTGAGTATTCTCTCTCTATTTTCAAAACTTGCCATTTCTATTTCGGCAGCGGATAAATTCATGTCTGATGCAATTACGCTTAAGTTTTTAAATTCTGTTTTTATGACTGCGTCTTTTGCACTTGATTTTTCTATTAACATATTATAACTGCTGATTTTGATATTTCTTTTGTCAATCCCGACTCCACTTGTGCTGTTCGCCTGTGGGTCTGTGTCTATTAATAAAACTTTTTTGCCCTTCGCACTAAGTGCGGCAGACAAGTTTACGGCTGTTGTTGTTTTTCCGACTCCACCTTTTTGGTTAGAAACGGATATAATTTTACCCATAAATGCACCTCCACATTTTTATATATTTATTTTACCACAGATTTTTTGTTTTGAAAAGAGTTTTTTTGTGTTTCACGTGAAACATTTAGATTTATTTGTTTTATTGTTTCACGTGAAACATTTTTTGGGAGATGTATTTTTGCCACTTTTGACAAAATTTTCACCAAATTTATTGATATTATGCCAATTTGTGAAAATTTATTTTTTTTTGCAAAAAGGCTTTATTTTTTCTCTGTTTTATGCTATAATACTTGATTAGTAGATAGGTAGATTAGTAACATATAAAGAAAGAAGGTTGTTTATGAGTAAAGCTTATTTAGTTCTAGAAAACGGTACTGTTTTTTGCGGTAAATCTTTTGGAGCCACTGGAGAAGTGACAGCAGAAGTTGTTTTCACTACGGGTATGACTGGTTATCTCGAAACTCTAACCGATAAAAGTTATTTCGGTCAGATTGTTGTTCAAACTTTTCCTTTAATAGGAAATTATGGTGTTATTTCGTCTGACTTTGAAAGTGGTCGTATCGGACCTTCAGCTTATATTGTAAAAGAATGGTGTCAAGTTCCCTCTAATTTTAGATGTGAAGGGGATTTAGACGCTTTTTTAAAGGAAAGAGGAATTGTTGGCCTTTGTGATATAGACACAAGAGCACTAACAAAAATTATTCGTGAAAAAGGTGTTATGAATGGTGCTATAGTCACTGACCCTGCTCACGCTGATTTCGATAAAATCCACTCTTATGTTGTCAAAGACGCTGTTAAGAGCGTTTCGACTGACGAAACTATGGTTTTTGAAAGCGAACAAGAAGATTTGCATATTGCTCTTTTAGACTTTGGTTTAAAACTTAATATTGCTAAAGAACTCTCTAAACGTGCGTCAAAAGTAACTGTTTGTCCGCACAATATATCAGCTGAGGAACTTAAAAACATGAATGTTGATGGCATCATGCTTTCTAATGGCCCTGGCGACCCAAAAGAGAATACAGAGATTATTGATAATCTCAAAGATATTATGAACTTAAATATTCCGATTTTTGGAATTTGCTTAGGTCATCAGCTTTTAGCACTTGCTAATGGTTTTGACACAAGCAAGCTAAAATATGGGCATCGTGGTGGAAACCAACCTGTTAAAAATCTTGAAACTGGCAGAGTGTATATCTCAAGCCAAAACCATGGTTATGCAGTTGAGTCCAAAACAATTGACCCACAAATAGCAGACGAATATTTTATTAATGTTAATGACAAAACTTGTGAGGGTATTATGGTTATGCAGTT